>NZ_JBICTO010000002.1:0-131280 GCF_043197715.1 Streptomyces sp. NPDC049040 | reverse complement strand
GCGCAACACCCCCCTGCCCGGGGGTCCCCCCCGGGGGGTGCGGGGGGCCGCCCGGTGTTGCCCTCTGGGGGGGGGGGGGGGGGTGCCCCCCCCGGGGGGGGCGGGGGGGGGGGGGGGGGGCCCCCCCCCGCCGCCCACGATCCAGGCCCGGGAGTCCGCACATGGCCACAGCTCCGTCCTCCACCGCCCTGCCGGGCACCGCCCGCGAGGTCCGGCTCACCGCACTGCCCGCGGGGCTGCCCGCGCGGGAGCACTTCGCCGTCGTCGAGACACCGCTGCCCGCGCCCGCGGCGGACCAGGTCCTCGTCAGGAACACGCACTTCCTCGTCTTCGCCGCGCTGTGCAGCCTGATCGGCGGCCCCAAGGGGCTGCCGATGCCCGCGCTGCACCCCGGCGACACGCTGTTCGGCCCGGCCGTCGGCGAGGTGCTGGCCGCGCCCGCAGGCAGCGCGCTGCGCCCCGGCGACACCGTGGCCCACATGTACGGCTGGCGGGACCACGCGCTCGTCCCGGCCGCCGGATGCACCCCGCTGGGCAGCGACCTCCCGGACCCGGTCGCCCACCTGTCCCCCGGTTCGGCCGCCTACGGTGCGCTGACCCGGCTCGCCGACATCCGCCAGGGCGACACCGTGTTCGTCACCGGGGCCGCGGGCGGGGTGGGCTCCCTGGCCGGGCAGATCGCCCGGCTGCTGGGCGCCGGGCGGGTGGTCGGCAGCACCGGTTCGCCGTGGAAGGCGGAGAAGCTGGTGTCGGAACTGGGTTACGACGCGGTCGTCGTACGGGGCGCGGGCCCGGTCGCGGCACAGCTCGCCGAGGCGGCGCCCGGCGGCATCGACGTGCTGCTCGACAACGTCGCGGGCGAGCAGCTCGTCGCGGCTCTCGGCGCGGCCCGGCAGGGTGCGCGGTTCGCCCTGGTCGGCACGCTGTCCGGCCAGTTGTCCGCGCACGGCTCCGGCGGGGCGCCGGTGGAGATCGACGCCTTCCAGGTCGTCCTGCGGGGCGTCTCGCTGCGCGGCTACACCGGCGCCGACCACCCCGACGTGCCCGCGGAGTGGACCGCCCGCTTCGGCGAATGGCTGCGCTCCGGCGCGATCCGCTTCCCCTACACCGCCGTCACGGGCATCGACAACGCGCCGCAGGCGTTGCAGGACCTGCTGGCGGGCAGTCATTTCGGGGCTGTCGTGGTGCAGCCGTGACGGGACGGGGTGGCACAGGATGCGGATCGGCGAGGCGGCGGCGGCCGCGGGCGCGACACCGAGGGCGCTGCGCTTCTACGAGCAGCGCGGGCTGCTGGCACCGCCGGCCCGCACGGCCGCCGGGCAGCGCGAGTACGCGCCCGGCGACGTGGCCAGGGTCCGGCTGATCCGGGAGCTGCTCGCCATGGGGTTCACCGTGGAGGACCTGCGCGAGTGCGCGGACCGGTTGCACCTGCTGGGGGCGCGGCCGCGGCCCCGGTGCGCTCCGGCCGCGCCCTCCGGGGGGATCGTGGGCCGCCGGATCGCGGCCCTCGACGCGGAGATCTCCCGGCTCACCCACCTCCGCGACGCCCTCGCCGAGGAGGCGTCCCGCTGACCCCGCGCCCGCCCCCCGCGGGCGGACGCTCCCCCGGGCGCCCGCGACCGTGACCGCCTGGCCTTCCCACCGCCGGGGCCGGGCGGCCGGCTCCCCGCGCTCCTCCGGGGCACGGGTCACCCCCTGGCGCGGGCCGCTCAGCCCAGTTCGAGCGTCGTCGTGCCGAAGACCGCGTCGGTGCGGGTGTAGGGGGCGGGGGCGGAGTACATGCGGGTGCAGCGGGAGGACTCGGTCAGGCCGCGGGATTCGGCGAGTGCCGCCGCCGTCGGGTGGTGGTCGGGGACGTCGATGGAGACCTCGGCTCCGGCCGGCAGGCCGGTGACGAGCGCGTCGAAGAGGGCCGCGGCACCGTCGTGGGTGTCGGCGAACAGCGGCCCGACGCGCAGGCCCTGATGGGCCGGCCGGATCACGCCGTAGCCGGTGACGTGGCCGCTGCCGTCGAGCAGCACCCGCGCGGTGTGGCCGTCCGCGGTGAGCCACCGGCTGAGGAAGGCGTGCCGCTCGGCCGGGAAGCACCCGCTGTCGTACGCGCTGATCGCGTCGAGGTGGTAGGGCGTCACCGAGCCCACCGTGCCGGCCCCCGGAGCGGCGGCCGCGGGCGAGGGGCGCCCGGTGTAACGGACGTTGTCGTAGGCCGCGGTGAATCCGGACCGTATGTAGAGGCCACGCTGCGCGGGCACCGCGTCGAGGCCGATGACCCGGCCCTTGGCGTGCGGCAGCGCCGCGTTCCAGGTGGCCATGCCCAGGCCGGTGCCGCGGTGGTCGGGGTGGACGAGGTAGTAGCCGAGGAACGCGTAGTCAGGTGAGTAGGCCACGAGCGAGACCGCCGAGACGATCCGGCCGTCGATCCGGCCGACCAGGAAGCCGGCCGGGTCGGTGGGGCGGAAGCACGCGGCGTCGCCGAGGCCGGGGTTCCAGCCCTCCCGCTCGGTCCACGCCACGATCTCGTCCCAGTCCGCCGCTGTCGCCTCGGCGACGGTGAAGTCCTCCCGCACATGAACTCCTTGTCTCGGGTCCCGGTCGCCCGCGCGGCGGGCGGCCCGGTACGGACGGTTCCGGGGATGTTACGCCGCCCCGTACATCCGGGCGATGACATCTTCGATCGCGGGTTCGCGTATCGACAGGTCCACCAGCGGGTGCCGTGCCGCGAGTTCGGCCACCAGCGGGGCCGCGCTCCGGCCCGCGGGGAAGGCCAGCCACTGGCGCGGGCCCTCGCTGCGCACCCAGCGGGCGCCCGGCACCTCCACCGGCGGCAGCTCGCGGGCGAAGTCCACCACCAGGGTGCGTTCCGACTCGCCGACCGCGTGCAGCCCGTCGAGGCCGCCGTCGTACATGAGCCGGCCGTGGTCGATGACCATCACCCGGCTGCACAGCGTCTCGATGTCGGTCAGGTCGTGGGTGGTGAGCAGCACGGTGGTGCCGCGTTCCGCGTTGACGGTCCGCAGGAAGTCGCGGACCTTGGACTTGCTGACGACGTCGAGGCCGATCGTCGGCTCGTCCAGGTACAGCACCTCGGGGTCGTGCAGGAGCGCGGCCGCGATGTCGCCGCGCATCCGCTGCCCGAGCGACAGCTGCCGCACCGGCACGTCGAGCAGCGGCCCGAGGTCGAGCAGGTCCACGCAGGCCGCCAGGTTGCGGGCGTAGCGCGCGTCCTCGATCCGGTACATCCTGCGCACCAGCTGGTAGGAGTCGCGCAGCGGCAGGTCCCACCACAAGGTGGTGCGCTGGCCGAAGACCACGCCGATCCTGCGGGCCAGCCGGGCGCGTTCGCGGGTCGGGTCGATACCCGCGACCAGCACCCGGCCGCCGCTGGGGTTGAGGATGCCGGTGAGCATCTTGATGGTGGTGGACTTGCCGGCGCCGTTCGGCCCGATGTAGCCGACCATCTCGCCGCGCGGCACGGTGAAGGAGATGCCGTCGACCGCCCTGACCTGGTGACGCTCCCTGCGCAGGGTGCCGGCGACCTTGCGGCGTACGTCGAAGACCTTCTCGACGCCGTCGAGGGCGATCATCGGTTCCACGGACTCGGACACGGTCTCAACTCCCGGTACTGCGGTAGGAACGGATGCCCGCGCGCCAGGCGAGACCGGCGAGCAGGCAGCACAGCGCCGCCACGGCCGGCGCGAGGAAGTCCACCCAGCCGGGCAGGCCGAGCGGGTCGGGCCTGCCCAGGATGCGCAGCGCCGGCAGCCAGTTGACGAAGGCGAGCGGTACGACGAAGGTGACGCCCCGTACCAGCTCGCGGGCGAACAGCCCCGGCGGGTACTGGAGCATGGTGGTGCCGCCGTAGGTGACCGAGCTCTGGATCTCGGCGGCGTCGCCCGCCCAGAACTGGAAGGCGGCACCCGCGACGTAGATCGCGCAGAAGATCGCCGCGCCCGCCAGCAGGGTCACCGGCAGCAGCAATACCTTCAGCGGCGTCCAGTCCACGTCGAGCCTGAGCAGTGCCCAGCACAGCACCAGCGCGCCCTGGGCGATCCGGCCGAGCCTGCGCAGCGCGAAGCGGTCGGCGGCCACCTGGGCGAGCACCGGCGCGGGGCGCAGCAGCAGCGTGTCGAAGGTGCCGTCCCGCACCCTGCTGCCCAGCCGGGACATGGAGCCGAGCAGCAGGTCGGTCAGCCCGAAGGAGGTGCTTGCGGTGCCGTAGAGGAAGGCCACCTCGGGCAGCGTGAAGCCGCCCAGCGCGTCGATGTGCGAGAACATCAGCACGATCGTCACGAAGTCCAGGGCGGTCGCGGCGAAGTTGCCCAGCGCGGTCATCACGAAGGACGCCCGGTAGACCATGGTCGACCGCATCCACATCCCGACGACCAGCCGGTAGACGCGGATGCTCTCGGCGATCCCGCCGGGTTCGGGCACCGCGGGCCGCGCGTCCGGTGCGGCGGCGCGGGGTTCCAGTCCTGCCTCAGCCACCCTGCACCACCACCCGGCGGGTCGCGACCGACTGGAGCAGCCGCCCGGCGGTCAGCAGCGCCGCGGCCCAGCCCGCCTGGAAGGCCAGTGCCGCCACCGCCCCCGCGCCCTGGTGCTGCCCGAGCAGCATGTCGGCGGGGACCTGGAGCATCGCCGACCAGGGCAGCCGGCGGGCCACCTCGCCGAGCCCGCTGGGGAAGGCGTTCAGCGGCAGCGCCATCCCGGAGAAGAACAGCCCGGTGATCCACGCGGCCTGGGCGACCCCGGCCCCGTCGAGCAGCCAGAACGCACACAGCGCGACCAGGTAGCGCAGCGCGAAGCTCACCACCACGCCGAGGACCACGGACGCCGCGAACAGCGCCCACGTCCCCACCGACGAGGGCAGCGCCAGCTCGAAGACCAGCGCCCCGCACACGACCGGCGCGATCCCGCGGCCCATCAGCTGGAAGCCGGCCCTGCCCAGGTCGGCGGCCAGCCACCAGGCCTGGAGGTCGGCGGGCCGGTAGAGGTCGACGGCGATGTCGCCCGACCTGATCCGCCCCATCAGCTCGTCCTCGAAGCCGCCGCCCATCAGCGCCATCGTGGTGAGCATGCCCTGCCCGATCCACACGTACGTGAGCGCCTGCGCCTCGGTGTAGCCGCCGAGGTGCGGGCGCTGGTCCCACAGGGCGATGTAGCTGTACGAGATGATCAGCCCGAAAACGGTATTGGTGAAAACCCCTGCCGCGGTCGCCATGCGATAGGTCGCATAGCGCCGGAAACCGCGGACCACGACGGCACCGTAGAATCCGCCCATTCCCACTTCCCCTCCCTCCGCCGGGTACGACGGAATCACCGGGGACCGGAAACCGGAACGCCGGAGACCGGGACCACGGGAAAGCCGGGGACACCGCGGAACACCGCCCCGGCCTCCCGGCACACAAGCCGCCGAGCCTAGTGCGCCGCGCGCCGCGCATTCCACCGGTTTTCCGCCCTCCAGGTGACGGGTGCGGCCTCAGACCTGTCACAGCCCTGTCACGGATGCGTGCCGCCTGATCCGGGCGGGCCGATGATGCGACAGTGTGGGAGGAGGCCACGCATGCGGCGTACGTACGTGTACGTGCACGTCCGTGCCGATCGGCCAGGTTTTTCCGCCGCGGACCCAACCCTGGCGGCGGATGAGGAGTCCCTACAGACATGAGCGACGCGCACTACGGGACGGCAGGGAGCGGCGGGGGGCGACCCCGCAGGAGCGGCTGGCGGCGGCTGCTGCCCACCTGGCGGGTGATCACCGGCTTCGTGCTCACCGTGCTGGCACTGGCGCTCGGCGGCTTCTTCCTCGGTTACGCCCTGGTGTCCATCCCCGACCCCAACGCGGCGGCCGTCGCGCAGAGCAACGTCTACTACTACGCCGACGGCAAGACGGAGCTGGCCCGCGACGGCGCCGTCAACCGGCAGAACGTGTCGCTGGCCGAGGTCGCGGAGACCGCGCAGCACGCGGTGCTCTCCGCCGAGGACCGGAATTTCTACCACGAGTCCGCCGTCAGCCCGAAGGCCATGGTGCGGGCCGCCTGGAACACGGCGACCGGCAAGGGCCGGCAGTCCGGCTCCACCATCACCCAGCAGTATGTGAAGAATTACTACCTGAATCAGAACCAGACCGCCTCCCGCAAGGTCAAGGAATTCTTCATCGCGATCAAACTCGATCGCAACGAGTCGAAAGACCAGATCCTCGAGGGATATCTCAACACCAGCTACTACGGGCGGAACGCCTACGGGATCCAGGCCGCCTCGCAGGCCTATTTCGACAAGGACGCCTCGGCCCTGACCACCGCGGAGGGCGCGTACATCGCCACACTGCTCAACGCGCCGAGCGAGTACGACCTGGCCGCGCACCCGGAGAACGCCCCGGCGGCCAAGGCGCGCTGGAACTACGTGCTCGACGGCATGGTGAAGGAGGGCTGGCTCACCGCCTCTGAGCGCAACGCGACGCGGTTCCCGGTGATCGGCAAGCCCAAGCCGATCGCCAGCAAGGCCGGCCAGCGGGGCTACATCATCGAGGCCGTCAACCAGTATCTGGACGAGCACGACATCGTGGACTCCGACTCGCTGCGGCTCGGCGGCTACCGCATCGTCACCAGCATCCAGAAGCCGAAGGAGGACGCCTTCGTCGCGGCGGCGCAGCACGACATCCACGACAAGCTCGGCCACAACGCGGCGGACAAGTACGTGCGGGCCGGCGGCGCCTCCATCGACCCGGCGACCGGTGACGTCGTCGCGCTCTACGGCGGCGTCGACTACACCAAGCAGTACGTCAGCAGTGCCACCAACGCGACCTACCACCCGGGCTCCACCTTCAAGCCGGTCATACTCGCCGCCGCCCTCCAGCACGACTCCAAGACCCAGGACGGCGACACCATCACCCCGACCACCGTCTACGACGGCGAGAACAAGCGCCCCGTCGTCGGCCCCCACGGCCCGGTCGGCTACGCGCCGGAGAACGAGGACCGCAAGACCTTCGGCCGGATCAACGTCACCCGGGCGATGGACAAGTCGGTCAACGCGGTCTACGCCCAGATGGCGCAGGACGTGGGCACGGGCAAGATCATCGACACCGCCCACGACCTGGGCATGCCGGACGACGTCGCCATCCCCACCACCCCCGCGATGGCACTCGGCGCCTTCGGTGCCAGCCCGCTGGACGTGGCGCAGGTGTACGCCACCCTGGCCGACCACGGCAAGCGGATCCCGTACACCCTGGTGCTCAAGGTCAGCAAGGACGGCAACGACCTGACGCTGCCGAAGCGGGAGCCGGAGCAGTCCGTGCCGCGCGAGGCCGCAGACACCGTCACATCGGTGCTGCGCAGCGTGGTGGAGAGCCCCGGCGCCACCGCCACCGTCGCCCAGGACTCCGGCTGGCCGTCCGCGGCCAAGACCGGTACCGCGGACAACGACAAGGCCGCCTGGTTCGCCGGCTACACCCCGAAGCTCGCCACCGTGGTCGCCGTCTTCGGCATGGACCCGGAGACCGGCGCGCAGAAGGAGCTGTACCACGCCATGAACCAGGACCGGATCAACGGCGGCGGGCCGCCCGGCCAGGTCTGGGCCGACTACACCGCGGCAGCGCTGCACGACGTGCGGATCAAGGACTTCGACCTGGACGTGTCCAAGGAGCTGCCCCCGCTGCCGCCGGTCACCGACGACCCGGCCACGACCGACACGACGACCACGGAACCGCCGGAGAGCGACCCCCCGGCGAGCAGCGCGCCGCCGTCCAGCTCACCGACCACTCCCCCGCCGACCAAGCCCACGGAGCCGACGACCGAGCCGACCACCGGCGAGCCGACCACGGAACCCCCGACCTTGGACCCGCTCGGCGGCCTCACCGGCGGGGCGCCCCCGAACGATCCGGGTGGTACCGCCCATCCGAACGGACCCGGCGGCACGGGCGGATAGGCCGGCGCGGCCCCCGGGGCGGTCCCGGGAGCCGTCGCAGAGGTGTCACAGGGGGGTCAGAGATACAGGCCGGTGGAGTCGTCCGTGCCCTTGAGGCGTTCCGAGGCCACCGCGTGCAGGTCGCGCTCCCGCATCAGCACGTAGGCCACCCCGCGCACCTCGACCTCGGCGCGGTCCTCCGGGTCGTAGAGGACCCGGTCGCCGACCTCGACGGTCCGCACGTTCTGCCCCACGGCGACGACCTCGGCCCAGGCCAGCCGTCGCCCCACCGCGGCGGTCGCGGGGATCAGGATGCCCCCGCCGCTGCGCCGCTCGCCCTCACCGGTCTCATGCCGCACGAGAACGCGGTCGTGCAGCATCCGGATGGGCAGCTTGTCGTGCTCAGTGTTCGACCTCACGCCCACGACGTTACCGGCGGCGCCGCCGCACCGAGAGACCGGCCACCGCCGCGACGAGCGCGACCGCGGCGACCGCCACCGGCACGATCCGATCCGGGCGCGGGGCGCCCTCGGCGCTGACGAAATGCGACTTGGCCCGGCTGACCGCCCGGTTGGCGGCGACATACGCCTTCCCGGCGGTACGGTCCACCGCGGAGACGGCCTTGGCCCTGGTGTCCCGCGCGATCGTCACGGGGTGCACGCGGACCGCCAGCTCGTCCAGCGTCGCCGCGAGGTCCTGCCGCCTGCGGGCAATCTCCGCCTCGATCTGAGCGGGCGTCCTGACATCGTCCGACACCGCGTCGCCTCCGTCGCCTGATTGGGTAGCGTTCGGACAGTCTGTCAGTACGACGCGGCCAGCGCCTCGTCGGCACCCCCGTTTGACTGAGGAGCTTCCCCATGGCCGAGCGCCTGTCACCCGGCGACCCCGCCCCCGACTTCACCCTCCAGAATGCCGAGGGCAAGGCCGTGTCCCTCGCCAAGCACCGCGGCCGCAAGGTCATCGTCTACTTCTACCCGGCCGCCATGACCGCCGGCTGCACCAAGCAGGCCTGCGACTTCACCGACAACCTCGACCTGCTGGCCGCCGCCGGCTACGACGTCCTGGGCGTCTCACCCGACCAGCCGGAGAAGCTGGCGAAGTTCCGGGACAAGGAGTCGCTCCGCGTCACCCTGCTGTCCGACCCGGACCGCGCCACGCTGGAGGCCTACGCGGCCTACGGCGAGAAGATGAACTACGGCAAGAAGATGATGGGCGTCATCCGGTCCACCTTCGTCGTGGACGAGGAGGGCCGCATCGAGCACGCCTTCTACAACGTCAAGGCCACCGGCCACGTGGCCAAGCTGATCCGCGACCTGGGCGTGTGACGCCGCGACGACCGGTGCGGCAACCGCCCGTGAGACCTGGGGTGTTCGTGCCCGCCGTGCCACCGCCGGACGCCGACCCGCTCCGGAAGATCACGGCACATCGCCGCGCATGGCGAACCAGTAGAGTACCGGTGCGGGCCCGTACCCCAGCTGGCCAGAGGGCGCCGGTTTAGGTCCGGTGTGTCGTGGGTTCGAGTCCCACCGGGCCCACCGCGGAAGGCGCGGCACCTCGGAGGTGCCGCGCCGTTTCGATGCCCTCAGCCGAGGAGCTCGGCCACCATCGGCGCCAGGGCGCGGAAGGCCTTGCCGCGGTGGCTGATCGCGTTCTTCTCCGCCGGGGTCAGCTCGGCGCAGGTGCGGGTCTCGCCCTCGGGCTCCAGGATCGGGTCGTAGCCGAAGCCGCCGGCGCCGGCGGGGGTGTGGCGCAGGGTGCCGGTCAGGCGGCCCTCGGCGACCCGGGTGGGGCCTCCGGGCAGGGCGAGGGCGGCGGCGCAGGCGAAGTGGGCGCCGCGGTGCGGGTCGTCGATGTCGCCGAGCTGGGCGAGCAGCAGCGCGAGGTTGGCGTCGTCGTCGCCGTGCCTGCCGGCCCAGCGGGCGGAGAAGATGCCAGGGGCGCCGCCGAGCACGTCGACGCACAGGCCCGAGTCGTCCGCGACCGCGGGCAGCCCGGTGGCCTCCGCGAGGGTGCGCGCCTTGAGCAGGGCGTTCTCGGCGAAGGTGACGCCGGTCTCCTTGACGTCGGGGATGTCGGGGTAGGCGTCGGCACCGACGAGGTCGACGTCGAGTCCGGTGGCGGTGAGGATCGCCCGGAGTTCCGTGACCTTGTGGGCGTTGCGGGTGGCGAGTACGAGGCGGCGGGTCATACCCGCGATTATCCCGGGTCAGCCAGGGGTGCAGACATCGGTCAGGTGGCCGGCGGCCCTGGCGACCGGGTGCAGGTCGGGGGTGTCGCCCTTCGCGGCCGAGGCGCGGGCGTCGCGCACCGCCGTGTCCAGGTCGGAGATCGCGGACCCGAGGTCGGAGTCGTCGGTGCGGCCGCCGAGGTTCCTCAGGTCGGCGTGCACCTTGTCCAGCGCTGCGACGGTGGCGTGCCGCCTGCCGGGGTCGGAGACCTGGCCGATGTTGGTCGCGGTGCTCTGGAGGTCCTGGATGTCGCCGGCGACCGTGGTGGCGGTCCTCGCGCAGTCCAGGGCGCGGTCGACGCCGCCGCATCCGGTGAGTGCGGCGGCGGCCAGTAACACGGCGGCGCCTGCGGTGGCCGTGGCGGTACGTGCGTGCATGAGGGCTCCCCTCCCCTGCGCGGGCACCCGGCGGGCGAGCCGCGTGCATCTGTGAACACGCCGCGGCCGCCGCCGGGGTTGCCCGGGCGGGGCGGGGGTCAGCCCTCGGTGGTGGCCGCGAGCGCCGCCAGCTGCGCCGCGGTCAGCTCGGCGCAGCCGCCGACACCGAGGGCCAGCAGCGCGTCCAGCTCCGCGCGGTCGAAGGGCTGACCCTCCGCGGTGCCCTGCACCTCGACGAAGCGCCCGTCGCCGGTGCAGACGATGTTCATGTCGGTCTCGGCCTTGACGTCCTCCTCGTAGGCGAGGTCGAGCAGCGGTACTCCGCCGACGATGCCGACGCTGACCGCGGCGACGGTGCCGGTGAGGGGGCGGGACTTGGCCTTGATGAAGTGGTTGCCCTGCATCCAGGTGACAGCGTCGGCGAGGGCGACGTACGCGCCGGTGATCGCGGCGGTGCGGGTGCCGCCGTCGGCCTGGAGGACGTCGCAGTCCAGGACGACGGTGTTCTCGCCGAGGGCCTTGTAGTCGATCACGGCGCGCAGGGAGCGGCCGATGAGGCGGGAGATCTCGTGGGTGCGGCCGCCGATCTTGCCGCGGACGGACTCGCGGTCGCCGCGGGTGTTGGTGGCGCGGGGCAGCATCGAGTACTCGGCGGTGACCCAGCCTTCGCCGCTGCCCTTGCGCCACCGGGGTACGCCCTGGGTGGCGCTGGCGGTGCACAGCACCCGGGTGTCGCCGAACGACACCAGGACCGAGCCTTCCGCGTGCTTGCTCCAGCTGCGCTCAATGGTGACGGGGCGAAGCTGATCCGGCCTGCGGCCGTCAAATCGTGACATCCCCCGAGCCTATCCGGGTGACCCCGCAGCCCCCACCCGGCACCAAGCCGCACCGCGCCCGGCACCCACCCGGCAAGATCCCCCACCCCCGGCCCACCGCCCCCGCAAGCCACCCCACCCGGCAGCAAGCCGCACCACCCCGACCCCCACCCGGCAGCAAGCCGCACCACCCCGAGGCCCACCCACCCGGCAGCAAGCCGCACCCCACCGGGGGCTCACCCACCCGGCACCAAGCCGCACCGCGCCCCGCACCCACCCGGCAAGATCCCCCACCCCCGGCCCACCGACCTCGCAACCCACCCCACCCGGCAGCAAGCCGCACCCCACCGGGGGCTCACCCACCCGGCAAGCCGCACCCCACCGGGGGCCCACCCACCCGGCAAGCCGCACCCCACCGGGGGCCCACCCGCCCGGCGAGCCGCGTCAGATTCCGCGCCCTCCCGGGCAACCCCGGAAGAACGCATCGCGCGGACGCTCCCCGGGTCACCCGGGGCCACGCCCGCGCACAACGCGCAGCCCGCAAACAAAGCGCACCCGCGAGCAGCGCGCCAAGCACCAGGCGCCAGGGCCCCCCGCGGGAAGCGGGCCAGACGGCGCCACCCGTAAAAGGACGGAGCCCGAAGGGCTACATCATGTCTTCGATGTCCGACGCGATCGGATCCGCGTCCGTGCCGATGACGACCTGGATCGCCGTACCCATCTTGACGACACCGTGCGCGCCCGCGGCCTTGAGCGCGGCTTCGTCGACGAGGGAGGGGTCGACGACCTCGGTGCGGAGGCGGGTGATGCAGCCCTCGACCTCTTCGATGTTGTCGAGTCCGCCGAGCCCGGCGACGATCTTCTCTGCCTTGGTGGCCATCTGAGTCTCCCTGATTTCTCCGACCCACCGCGGGTCCGTTATGTCACGGTAACGCACGGTTGGCCCAACTTCACGGGCGGTTGACCGCCCGGTGGACCACCATGTCGATCATGGACGCCGGTCTCCCGCAGCCCCAAGTGGTCTACACCACTGTACGCGACCGTCCACAGGGCGGCGGCCCCCGGTGAGCGCCGCGGACGCCACCGCGGCGCCGCGCCAGGGACGCGGCTGGGGCAGCCGGTTCTTCCAGGGTCTGCAGAAGATGGGCCGCAGCCTCCAGCTGCCGATCGCCGTCCTGCCGGCCGCGGGCATCCTCAACCGCCTCGGCCAAAGCGACGTCTTCGGCAGCGACGGCCTCGGCTGGGACCGGGTCGCCAAGGTCTTCGTCGGCGCGGGCGGCGCGCTGCTCGACGGGAACTTCGGACTCCCGCTGCTGTTCTGCGTGGGCGTGGCCATCGGGATGGCGAAGAAGTCCGACGGCTCGACGGCACTGGCCGCCGTCGCCGGCTACCTGGTCTTCTTCGGCGTTCTCACCCGCTTCCCCAAGGAGTGCCCGCAGGGCAGCCACTTCACCCAGCTCGGACAGCTCGCCGGCGCCTGCACGCTCAAGGACGGCACGGCCACCCTGGCCGAGTTCCAGACGCCCGGCGTCTTCGGCGGCATCGTGATGGGCCTGCTGACCGCGTACCTCTGGCAGCGCTTCCACCGCACCAGGCTGTGGGACTGGCTGGGCTTCTTCAACGGCCGCCGCCTGGTGCCGATCATCATGGCCGGGGTCGCGATCGTCTTCGCGGTGCTGTGCCTGTGGGTCTGGCCGCCGATCGGCGACGGCCTGACCAGCTTCAGCAAGAAGCTGGTCGACCTCGGCTCGATCGGCGCCGGCATCTTCGGCATCGCCAACCGGGCGCTGCTCACCGTGGGCCTGCACCAGTTCCTGAACACCTTCGTGTGGTTCCAGTTCGGCGACTTCACCAAGCCGGACGGCACCGTGGTGCACGGCGACATCCCGCGCTTCCTGGCCGGGGACCCGACGGCCGGCCAGTTCCAGACCGGTTTCTTCCCGATCATGATGTTCGCGCTGCCCGCGGCCGCGCTGGCCATCGCGCACACGGCGAAGCCGCACCGCAGGAAGGAGGTCGCGGGCCTGATGCTGTCGGTGGCGCTGACCTCCTTCGTGACCGGCATCACCGAGCCGATCGAGTACTCGTTCCTCTTCATCGCGCCCGCGCTGTACGCGATCCACGCCCTGCTGACGGGTGTGTCGATGGCGCTGTGCTGGGGCCTGGGCATCAAGGACGGCTTCAGCTTCTCCGCGGGCCTGATCGACTACGTCATCAACTGGAACCTGGCCACCAAGCCGTGGCTGATCCTGGTCGTCGGGGCGGGCTTCGCGGCCGTCTACTACGCCCTCTTCCGCTTCGTGATCCTGCACTTCGACCTGAAGACTCCCGGGCGGGAGCCGGAGGAGCTGGGCGAGGAGATGGAGCGGGACAACATCAAGTAGCGCCACTTTGCGTAGCGGCCGAGCACACCCTGTGTGAGACCCCCAGTTCAGTGGACCCGGGGGTCTTCGCTGTGCGTGAGCGGTGTGACGCAGCGCACCCGGAATCACGGATTCCTTTACGCGTATCAGACGTGTTAAAAAGGTCTACACCACTGAGTGGTATAGACCACGGAGGATTTCGATGACAACGGCCACGGCCAACGCCGCCGCTCCGGCGGCTCCCGCAAAGAAGCGGGGTTCGGGCATTTTCCAGGGCCTGCAGAAGATCGGCCGGAGCCTTCAGCTGCCGATCGCAGTCCTGCCCGCCGCCGGCATCATGGTCCGGCTTGGCCAGGATGACGTCTTCGGCAGCAAGGGCTTGGGCTGGGACAAGGTCGCGTCCGTCTTCGCCAACGCCGGTGGCGCGCTGACCGGCGCCCTGCCGATGCTGTTCTGCATAGGCGTGGCCATCGGTTTCGCCAAGAAGTCCGACGGCTCGACCGCGCTTGCGGCCCTGGTCGGCTTCCTGGTCTACACCAAGGTACTCCAGGCCTTCCCCGTGCATGACGCGGTGATCAACACCACCGCCAACAGCGGCATCGACGTCGCCGCGGTCTACAACGACCCGGGCGTGCTCGGCGGCATCATCATGGGCCTGCTGTCCGCCGTCGTCTGGCAGCGGTTCCACCGCACCAAGCTGGTGGACTGGCTCGGCTTCTTCAACGGCCGCCGGCTGGTGCCGATCATGATGGCCTTCGTCGGCCTGATCGTCGGCGTCTTCTTCGGCCTGGTGTGGGAGCCGATCGGTGACGGCATCACCCACTTCGGCAACTGGATGACGGGCCTCGGCCCGGGCGGCGCCGCCCTCTTCGGCGGTGTGAACCGCGCGCTGATCCCGGTCGGCATGCACCAGTTCGTCAACGCCGTGGCCTGGTTCCAGCTCGGTGACTTCACCGACGCCACCGGCACCGTCGTGCACGGCGACATCCCCCGCTTCCTGGCGGACGACCCCACCGCCGGCATGTTCCAGTCCGGCTTCTTCCCGATCATGATGTTCGGCCTGCCGGCCGCCGCGCTCGCCATGGCGCACACCGCCCGCCCCGAGCGCCGCAAGGCCGTGCTCGGCATGATGGTGTCCATCGGCCTGACCTCGTTCGTGACCGGTGTCACGGAGCCGATCGAGTTCTCGTTCATGTTCATCGCGCCGGTGCTGTACGTGATCCACATCGTGCTGACCGCCGCGTCGATGGCCATCACGTGGGGCCTGGGCGTGCACGCCGGCTTCAACTTCTCGGCGGGCGCGATCGACTACGGGCTCAACTGGAGCCACGCCACCAAGCCCTGGCTGATCATCCCGATCGGCCTGGTCTTCGCGGTGGTCTACTACTTCGTGTTCCGGTTCGCGATCGTGAAGTTCAACCTCAAGACCCCGGGCCGCGAGCCCGAGGAGGAGGTCGAGGACCTGACCAAGTAGGTCGGTTCCACGCAGGACGTACGAGGGCGGGCGCCCGGTCTACAGCTCGTAGACCGCGCCCGCCTTCGCCAGTTCCACCGGGCCGTCGAAGGCGGACTGCGCGTCGCGCAGGTTGGCCGAGGGGCTGGTCCACGGCGGGATGTGGGTAAGCACCAGGCGGGACACCCCGGCGCGGGCGGCGATCTCTCCCGCCTCGCGGCCGTTGAGGTGCAGCTCGGGGATGTCCTCCTTGCCCGCCGTGAAGGACGCCTCGCACAGGAAGAGGTCGGCGCCCTCGGCGAGGGTGTCGAGTGCCTCGCACGGGCCGGTGTCGCCCGAGTAGGTGAGCGTGCGGCCCTGGTAGCCGATCCGGAAGCCGTAGGCCTCGACGGGGTGGCTGACCAGGTCGGTGGTGATGTCGAAGGGGCCGAGCCGGAAGGTGCCGGGGCGCAGGGTGCGGAAGTCGAAGACCTCGCTCATGCACTTCTCGTCGGGCACGTCGCCGTAGGCGATGTTCAGCCTGCGCTCGGTGCCTTCCGGGCCGTAGACCGGGATCGCGGAGGCGGGGCCGCCGTCGTGCCGGTAGTAGCGGGCCACGAAGTAGCCGCACATGTCGATGCAGTGGTCGGCGTGCAGATGGCTCAGCACGACGGCGTCCAGGTCGTACAGCCCGCAGTGGCGCTGGAGTTCGCCGAGGGCGCCGTTGCCCATGTCGATCAGCAGCCGGAAGCCGTCGGCCTCGACGAGGTAGCTCGAACAGGCCGAGTCCGCGGACGGAAACGACCCCGAGCAGCCGACGACGGTGAGCTTCATTCCTGGAAACACCTCCGTGGGCGCGCCGCAATCACCCCATTCCTGGTGGGGTGGGGGGATTGGCGGAAGCGGTCCGCCATGTCTTGCGAGGGTAAAGCGCAAGGTGGCGCGCTGGGCCTCCACGGCGCCCCGTTGTGGGCGGAATCACCAGTCCGGGGGGTCTTTTACGTCCCGTACGGCCGCACTTGGTGTTTTGTGCTCCACCGCCGGGGGTGCCGAAGCGGGCGGTACGCCGGACGGGCGTTCGTCCCGTCCGGAGTACCGCGGGCCCGGGCTCAGGCCCAGAGCTGGCCGTGCAGGGCGGCGACGGCGGCCTCGGTGGTCGGCGCGGTGTAGATGCCGGTCGACAGGTACTTCCAGCCGCCGTCGGCGACCACGAAGACCACGTCGGCCCGCTCGCCCGCGCGGTCGGCCTTGGCCGCGACGCCGAGCGCCGCGTGCAGGGCCGCGCCGGTGGAGACGCCGGCGAAGATGCCCTCCTGCTGGAGCAGTTCGCGGGTGCGGCGGACCGCGTCCTGCGAGCCGACCGAGAAGCGGGTGGTGAGCACGCTCTCGTCGTAGAGCTCGGGCACGAAGCCCTCGTCGAGGTTGCGCAGCCCGTAGACCAGGTCGTCGTAGCGCGGCTCGGCGGCGACGATCGCGACGCCGGGTACCTTCTCGCGCAGGTAGCGGCCGACGCCCATCAGGGTGCCCGTGGTGCCCAGGCCCGCGACGAAGTGGGTGACGGTCGGCAGGTCGGCCAGGATCTCGGGGCCGGTGGTGGCGTAGTGCGCGCCGGCGTTGGCGGGGTTGCCGTACTGGTAGAGCATCACCCAGTCGGGGTGTTCTGCCGCCAGCTCCTTGGCGACCCGCACGGCGGTGTTGGAGCCGCCGGCCGCGGGCGAGGAGATGATCTCGGCGCCCCACATGGTCAGCAGTTCGCGGCGCTCGGAGGAGGTGTTCTCCGGCATGACGCAGACGATGCGGTAGCCCTTGAGCCGGGCGGCCATCGCCAGCGAGATGCCGGTGTTGCCCGAGGTGGGCTCCAGGATGGTGCAGCCGGGGGTGAGCCGCCCCTCGGCCTCGGCCTGCTCGACCATGTGCAGGGCGGGGCGGTCCTTGACCGAGCCGGTGGGGTTGCGGTCCTCCAGCTTCGCCCAGACGCTCACGGCGTCGGACGGTGACAGGCGCGGCAGGCGGACCAGCGGGGTGTTGCCGACCGCCGCCAGCGGACTGTCGTAGCGCATCAGGCCATGCCTCCGGCGACGGCGGGCAGGATCGTCACGCTGTCGCCGTCGGTCACCTTGGTGGAGATGCCGTCGAGGAAGCGGACGTCCTCGTCATTGAGGTAGACGTTGACGAAGCGGCGCAGCTGGCCGCCGTCGACGACCCGGTCCCGCAGGCCGGTGTGTCGGGTGTCGAGGTCCGCGAGGAGCTCGTCGAGCGTGCTGCCGGCACCCTCGACGGACTTCTCGCCGTCGGTGTAGGTGCGGAGGATGGTCGGGATGCGGACCTCGATGGCCATGTGTGCGCTCCAGTGAGTGCGTGGGTGCGGGGGCGTGCGGTACGGCTGGCGGTGCGGGTCTGCGGTGCTGTGCGGGCCCTACGGGGTGCGTGCGGTGCTGCGGGGCCGGCCTGGCGGACCCGGGCTGCGGTGCGGTCAGGCGCGCGGACACGCCGCGCTGGTGCGGCGGCACAGGTCGACGTGCAGCCGCGCCACGAGCATCGTGCCCGGCGCCTTGTCGCTCACGTCGGAGAGAACCATGGGCTCATCGTATCGATTCCCCGAACCGGCCCGAGGGGCCCGTCTCGGCATCCGGGACGTCACGCGTACGAAGCCACTACTTTGACCGGTTCTTCGGTGACGGCACCGTCCACGATGCGGAACGAGCGGAACTGGAAGTCCTCCGCTGTCGACACCAGCACGTAGTGGGCGCCCGGCTCGTTGGCGTAGGAGATGTCGGTGCGGGACGGGTAGGCCTCGGTCGCGGTGTGCGAGTGGTAGACGATCACCGGCTCCTCGTCCCGGTCGTCCAGCTCCCGGTACAGCTTGAGCAGGTCGGTGGAGTCGAACTCGTAGAAGGTCGGCGATCGGGCCGCGTTCAGCATCGGGATGAACCGCTCGGGGCGGCCGCTGCCCTCCGGGCCCGCCACGATGCCGCAGGCCTCGTCGGGGTGGTCGGCGCGGGCGTGGGCCACGATCGCGTCGTACAGCTCCTGGGTGATGGTCAGCATGCGGGAAAAGTAACAGGGGCGCCCGGCGCCCCCGGCAGCCGCCGTCCCCTCAGAGCGCGGCGGCGTCCGGGGCGGCCTGCGGGCCCGCCTGCGGCCCGGCCTGCGGCGGCGGCAGGTGGGCGCGGCGGGCGAAGGCGGCCGGGTTGCGCCGCTTGAGCACCCGGTAGCCGGCCGCGAGCGCGGCGAACCAGATCGGCACCCCGTACAGCGAGATCCGCGCGTCACCGTCGGCGCCGATCAGCACCAGGACCGCGGCGAGGAAGGCCAGTGCCGCCCAGCTGGCGGCGGCGCCGCCGGGCGCGGTGAACCAGGCGGGGGCGGCCCGCCCGGCGCGCACCGCGGCCCGGTAGCGGATGTGCGAGCCGAGGATCACCCCCCAGGTCCACACCCCCGCGACCGTCGCGAAGGCGGTGATGTAGGTGAACGCGCCCGCCGGGTCGACGTAGTTGATCCACACCCCGATGCCCATCACGGCGACCGAGGCGAGGGTGCCGACCGCCGGGGTGCGGCGCCCGGTGAGCCGGCCGAAGGCCTGCGGGCCCTGGCCGTTGACGGCCAGGTCGCGCAGCATCCGGCCGGTGGAGTACATCCCGGAGTTGCAGGACGACAGGGCGGCGGAGAGCACCACGAAGTTCACGATGCCGGCGCCGAAGGGGATGCCGATCTTCGCGAAGGCGGCCACGAACGGGCTGACGCCCGGCCGGAATTCGGTCCATGACACCACGCAGAGGATCACCGTCAGGGCGCCGACGTAGAAGAGCACGATGCGCCAGGGCAGGGTGTTGATGGCCTTGGGCAGCGTCTCGCGCGGGTTCTGCGCCTCCCCCGCGGTCACCCCGACGAGTTCGACCGCGACGTAGGCGAACATCACGATCTGCAGGGTCAGCAGCGAGCGCCCGACGCCGTTGGGGAAGAAGCCGCCGTCGTGCCACAGATGGCCGACGGACGCGGTGTCACCGGCCGCGGACAGCCCCAGGGTCAGCACGCCGACGCCGATCAGGATCATCCCGAGGATGGCGGTGACCTTGATCATCGACAGCCAGAACTCGACCTCGCCGAAGAGCTTCACCGAGATCAGGTTGGCCGCGAAGAGCACGAGCAGGAAGCCGCCCGCCGCGCTCCACTGCGGCACCTGCGGCCACCAGTACGCCAGGTACGTGGCGGCAGCGGTCACTTCTGCCATCCCCGTGACGACCCACATCAGCCAGTACGTCCAGCCGGTGACGTAGCCGGTGAAGGGGCCGAGGAACTCGCGGGCGTAGTCGGCGAAGGAGCCGGACACCGGCCGGTAGGTGAGCAGTTCGCCCAGCGCGCGCATGATCGCGAAGACCGCGACCCCCGCGACGGCGTACATCAGGATCAGGCTGGGGCCCGCCTGGTGGATGGCGCGTCCCGCGCCGAGGAAGAGCCCGGTGCCGATCGCCCCGCCGATCGCGATCATCTGGATCTGCCGGCTGCCGAGGCCGCGCTCGTAGTCCTCGTCGGTCCCGGCGTCGGGCGCCGCGTCCTTCACGTCCGTCATGCCCGGATTCGTACCACGTGCGGGCGGCGCCGAAATCCGCGCTGCGCCACCCGGGGGTTCCCCGGCCGCGCCCTACGGGATCAGCGTCTCGACCAGCGACTCCTGGAGGGCGCCGAGCCACAGGTAGCCCACGACCATCGGCTTGCGCTCGTCGTCGTCGGGCAGGTGGTAGAGCCCGTTCTCGTCGTCCTCCGTGACGTCCAGGTACGCGCCGATGGTCAGCCGCAGGTCGTTGATCGTGCCGAGCCACTGCCGGGACTCCTCCGGCGTCAGCTCGATCACCGGGCCGCCCCGGTCGAGGCCGTGCACCATGGCCAGCGCGTCGTCGCGCTTGCGGGCCCGCAGGTCGTTCTCGGTGAAGCGGCGGAATTCCGAGGCGTCGGCCTGCTCCTCGTACGCGTCGGGGAAGAGCCTGGCGAGGGCCGGGTCCTCAGGCGGCTTGCTCGGGCCCTCGGTGAACAGCTCGGCCAGCGGGTCGGCGTCCGCGTCGGCCGCGCCGGGGCCCGGCCCGACGAGTTCGAGCAGCTGCACCACGAAGGAGCGCAGGATCGAGATCTCGCCGTCGTCGAGCGCGATCGTGGCGCCGCCGCCCTTGGCGGCCTCGAAGTAGCCCGAACGGGCTCGCCGGCGTGCCATCAGCGGTCCTGCGAGAGGGTCGCCCACAGGCCGTAGCCGTGCATGGCCTGCACGTCGCGCTCCATCTCCTCGCGGGTGCCGCTGGAGACCACGGCCCTGCCCTTGTTGTGGACGTCCTGCATCAGTTTGGTGGCCTTGCTCTTGGAGTAGCCGAAGTACGCCTGAAAGACGTACGTCACATAGCTCATGAGGTTGACCGGGTCGTTGTGGACGATCGTCACCCACGGAACGTCCGGTTCGGGGACCGCGGAAGGCGCTTGGCTCGACTCGGTGCGTTCGGTCTCGACGGGCTCGACTGGGGCGACACTCACAGGTTCCATGCTGCCGCCCTTGTGGGGTCTCGCACAAATGGGCGTGCCCGTAAGGGTGTGAGCGCGCGCACAGCAACGACATCTCGTCAGTTTGACGAGATAGGGGGTAGCATCCCGGTCATGAGCACAGGAGAGCTGGGACTGCCGGTGGACGTGCCGTCCACCGCGCTTTTCACCGACCGCTACGAGCTGACCATGCTGCAGGCCGCGCTGCGCAGCGGCGCCGCACAGCGCCGATCGGTCTTCGAGGCCTTCACCCGCAGGCTGCCCGAGGGCCGCCGCTACGGCGTCGTGGCAGGCACCGGCCGGGTGCTCGACGCGGTGGAGAACTTCCGCTTCGACGCGCCCGTCCTCGACTTCCTGCGGCGCGAGGACGTCGTCGACGAGGCCACGCTCGAATGGCTGGCCGGATACCGCTTCTCCGGTGACATCTGGGGCTACCCGGAGGGCGAGGTCTACTTCCCCGGCTCGCCGATCCTGCGGGTCGAGGGCACCTTCGCCGAGGCGGTGGTGCTGGAGACGGTGATCCTGTCGATCCTCAACCACGACTCGGCCATCGCCGCCGCCGCCTCCCGGATGGCCGTCGCGGCCGGCGGGCGCCCGCTGGTCGAGATGGGCGCCAGGCGCACCCACGAGCTGGCCGCGGTCGCCGCCTCCCGGGCCGCCTACATCGGCGGTTTCCGTACCTCGTCCAACCTTGCGGCCGGCTTCCGCTACGGCATCCCCACCGTCGGCACCAGCGCCCACGCCTTCACCCTGCTGCACGACACCGAGCGCGACGCCTTCACCGCCCAGGTGGAATCCCTCGGCCGCGGCACCACGCTGCTGGTGGACACCTACGACGTCGCGACCGCGGTGAAGGCCGCCGTCGACATCGCGGGGCCCGAGCTGGGCGCGGTGCGCATCGACTCGGGCGACCTGCTGCTGCTCGCCCACCGGGTGCGGCAGCAGCTCGACGACCTCGGGGCGAAGAACACCAGGATCGTCGTCACCTCCGACCTGGACGAGTACGCGATCGCCTCGCTGGCCGCGGCCCCCGTCGACTCCTACGGCGTCGGGACCTCGCTGGTCACCGGCAGCGGGCAGCCGACCTGCTCGATGGTCTACAAGCTGGTCGCCCGTGCGGCCGACGACGGCTCGCTGGTGCCGGTGGCGAAGAAGTCGATGGGCGGGAAGACCAGCGTCGGCGGCCGGAAGTGGGCCGCCCGCCGGGTCGACGAGGACGGGGTGGCCGCCGCCGAGGTGATCGGCAGCGGCCCGATCCCCGAGGACCTCGTGGGCCACCAGCTCCTGGTGCCGCTGGTGCGCGGCGGCGAGGTCGTCGGGCGCGAGCCGCTGGAGGCCGCCCGCCTGCGGCACATCGAGGCCCGCGCCGGGCTCCCGGTCTCCGCGACCCAGCTCTCCCGCGGCGAGCCGGTGCTGCCCACGGACCTGCTGTGAGTGGTTTCCGGGCGGGGTCGGAAGCCCTACGCTCGGGTCGTATCCACACCTCCGCCGGAAGGGCAAAATGCACCGCGCACTGATCGTCGTCGACGTACAGAACGACTTCTGCGAGGGAGGCAGCCTCCCGGTGGCCGGGGGCGCGGACGTGGCCGCCGCGGTCACCGACCTGATCGGTGAGACGGCCGGCAGCTACCGGCACGTCGTGGCCACCCGTGATCACCACATCGACGCCGGCGACCACTTCTCCGCCGAGCCGGACTACGTCACCACCTGGCCCGTGCACTGCGTGGCCGGCACCGAGGGGGTCGGGTTCCACCCGAACTTCGCCCCGGCGGTGGCCTCCGGCGCGGTGGACGCGGTCTTCGACAAGGGCGCCTACACGGCGGCCTACAGCGGCTTCGAGGGCCTGGACGAGAACGGCGAGGGCCTCGCGGACTGGCTGCGCGGGCGCGACGTCGCCGAGGTGGACGTCGTGGGCATCGCGACCGACCACTGCGTACGGGCGACCGCCCTGGACGCGGCCAGGGCCGGCTTCACGACCCGGCTGCTGGTCGGGCTGACCGCCGGGGTGTCGCCTGAGACCACGCGGCGGGCGCTGGAGGAGATGCGCGCCGCGGGTGTGGAGATCGTCGGGGACTAGGGCCTGTCGTGTGGATCTCCGCGACGCCGCGACGCCCGGCACGCGCATCTTCCCCCTGCCTTCGGCGCGAGGTGCCCCCGGCGTTGTCGTCGGTCGACGACGCTCATACCCGGTTCAGGGTTGAGATGGGGTGCCAGGGGTCCGATGTCCTGGCGTGGTGGTCCCGCCAGACGAGCCCGTCCGGGTGATGCAGCACCGCGGTGATCTCGTCAGGCGTGGGGGGCTCCGCGTTGCCGGTCAGGCGGGCGCCGCGGAAGCCGAGGTTGCTCAGCCGGGTGAGGGCGCGCTGGCGGTTCAGCGCGTGCACCACGACGCGTACCGCGTGCGCCGGGTCGGCAGGGTGCGGCAGCACGAGCGCCACCACGACGGTGCCGCTCGGCAGCTTGGTGAAACCTCCGACCGCCATGGTCACATCATGGGGCGTCCGGCCGCCGCCCACCAGCAGGCGACGGCCGAACGCGGCATTACCGCAGGTCGAACAGCATGCGACGTCAGCGGTGCGCAGGACCGACCTGGACGGTCATCGTGCTGCCGCTGAGCGGCTCCGCGACGATGGTCAACCGGGTGTTGGTGTCCGGCACCTTCACGCTGCCGTAGGGGTTGCTGTCGTACCAGTACGTGCCGTAGTGGTCGTCGAAGACCGGCGTGCCGAGCTTCGCGCCGACCTTGGCGGCGACCCCGTTGTTGTGCAGGGTGAGGCCCTGCGTCGGGTACCAGCTGAAGGTCGAGTCGTAGGCCTGGATGCGGTTGCGCATCAGCGAGCCATCCGACCATTTCTCCGGCTTGGCGTGGGCGTCGACCGGCAGGATCTCACCGGAGCCCGGGTGCGCGCCGACGTTGTTGTCGGCCTGCGAGGTGTCCCAGAGCCACACGAGCAGCCCGTTCTGGTAGGGGAAGTGCTCGACTTGGGAGGGCTTGCTGTTCAGCCAGCCGAAGTTGTACGGGCCGGTCTTCAGCGTCTGGTCGAAGCTGACGTACTGCCGGTTCTCCGCGATGTAGAACTCGGGGTAGTCGTTGGTGAAGGACGCCCCGATCCGGGTGAAGCCCTTGGCGGTCCAGCCGTTGTCGTCGGTCTCCGCGCCGTCGCTGAGCACCGCGGCGCCGTCGGCGGTCACCGTGATCGCGTCGGCCGTGAAGCCCTTCTGCGCCACACCGCCGTCGGTGAGGTAGCGGAAGCGCAGCTGGATCTGCTTGCCCGCGTAGGCGTCCAGCGGGAAGGACAGGTCCTCGTAGGCGCCGCTGGTGCCGGTCAGCGCCGGGGCGTTGCCGCCGTCACGGGGCAGCGACTTGCCGTTGGCGGTGCCGTCCAGCGCGGTCCAGCTGGCGCCGCCGTCCGCGGAGACCTCGGTGTAGAGGAAGTCGTAGTTCTCCTCGATGTCCCACCACCCCTTGAGGGTGAGCGACGCGGACGACTTGCCGGTGAGGTCCACCGAACGGGTCAGGGTGTTCGCCAGGTTGTCACCGCTGCCTGACCACCACTGCTTGCTGCCCTCGGCGGGCGCGGTGATCGTGGTGGTGACGGTCTTGTCGGGCAGCGAGACGATCAGCGCCTGCTTGTCCTTGGTGTTGTACTCGGCTACGCCCAGCTTGGTGGTGGAGCGCGTCGCGGCCTGGGCGGTGCCGTAGTTCAGCCAGCCCAGCTGCAGCTTGTCCCAGGCGTTCATGTCGTCGGGGCGGTCGCCGATGGCGTTCTTGCCGGTGCCCATCCAGGAGCCGGACGACATCAGCGTCCAGAAGGCGGTGTTGTTCTCGCCGATGTACGTGGTGTCGTACTCGTCGGGCAGGCCGAGGTCGTGGCCGTACTCGTGCGCGAAGACGCCGAGGCCGCCGTTCTCCGGCTGGAGGGTGTAGTCGCCGACCCAGATGCCGGTGTTGCCGATCTGGGTGCCGCCCGCCTTGTTCGCGGCCGGTCCCGTCCGGCCCGCGTCGGTGCCGTACGCGTACCAGCGGTGCGCCCACAGCGCGTCGGTGGCCTGCGCGCCGCCGCCTGCCGACTCGTCCTCGCCCGCGTGGACGATCTGGAAGTGGTCGATGTAGCCGTCGGGCTCGTTGAAGTTGCCGTCGCCGTCGTAGTCGTAGCGGTCCCACTGGTCGTACTGCGCCAGGTCGGCCGCGACCTGCGCGTCGGTGCGTCCCTGCGCCTTCTGGTCGGCGACGTAGGCGGTGGTGGCGTCCCGGATGAGGTCCCAGGCACTGGAGCAGATGGTGCTGCCGCAGTAGTTGGAGCCGTAACGGGCCTCGTTCCAGGGCACCTTGACCCAGGCGGAGACCTCGCCGTCGACCGAGTAGCGGCCCGAGGACTGCTTCTCGTAGTAGGTGGCCAGCGAGTCCTGGCCCGCCTTGTGTGAGAAGTACAGGTCCTTGAAGTGCGCCTGGTTGTAGTCGGCCTGCCAGGCGGTGCTGTTGTCGGTGGCCGGGTCGGGCTTCTCGATGGTGTTGTGCGCCGGGCCCGCGGTGCCGCCGTACTTGGTGACCGGGGCCTCGGGCCCGTCGGGGCCGTCCGGGTCGTAAGTGGTGGTGCTGTCCACCTGGTCCCCGAACTCGGCGAGGATGGTGAAGATCTTGTCGGTCTTCTCCCGGCCCAGCTCGACGTACTTGCTCTTCTTGCCCTTGCCCGAGCCCAGTTGGACGACCTTCGAGGCGCCGATCTGCTGGACCGTCGCCTGTCCGGCGACGACCTGCTGGATGGCGGCGGAGCGCTCGGCCGACTGCTGCTTGCTGAATGGGCCCGGCAGGTCGTGCGCCTGACTCTCCGCCGGATCGTGCGACGAAGCCGCGGGTACGGTGCCGGGTGCCCGGTCCGGCGCCCCCGCGTACGCACCCGCCGCGGTGGCGGTGGGAAGCACGCCCAGGACGGCGACTGCCAGGGCCAGGGCGGCGGGTTGGGTGATCCTCCGCTGATATCTCAAGATTACTTGACCTCCCCTTGGGAAAGGCCATTGCATCGGAGTGGCGGGTGAAAAAACAGACCTTGACTTGAGCATGGCAGGACAGTACGTTTACCGGTTTCGCGGCTCCGCTGACCGGACGTCAGGCCCCGCGGGCGTCCTCGCGCCGCAATTGCGCCGACGGAACCGGACGCGCGTGCGACCCCGTGCGCCCCCTCGTGCACCGCACCACGGGTTAGGTCATGCTTACCGGGTGTTCGCCCCGGGCATGTCGAACACGAGCCACCCGTCAGCGTGCCCCCGCTTCGACGTACCCGAGGACGGTTCCCCCGATGCCACGTCCGACGACCGCGCAACTCGCCTACGGTTCCCTGACCGTTGTCCTGTCCACCCTCGCGACACTGCTGCTGTCCGACGTACGCTCCGGCGCCGCCGTCGTCGCCGTGGCCGCCGGCGGGCTGCTGCTCGGGCTGCTGGTCGCGGTGACCGTCACCATGCCGGCGACCGCCCGCCGCCGCTCCTCGCTCGGCCCCGCGCCACTTCCCCCGGCCGCCGTCCCCGTCCCGCGCTCCCGCGTGGCGAGCGGCGCGGAATCCCGGGTCGGAGAGCGTTCGCTGCGGCGCTGAGCCGCGGATGCGCCCCATCAGACGGCGGTCACGACTACGGTCTTGGCCGCCTTCTCATGCAGCCCCTGTTTGTACGGCTTGTCGATCAGCACCGTGATGCCGATGATCAGGAACCAGAAGCAGCTGCAGCAGAAGGCCGGCAGCCACAGCACCGCCGCACGCGCCGCCGAGGCGTTCTGCGTCGGTACGCTGCCGTCGGAGAGCATCGCCGCCCGCAGGCCCATCAGCTTCTTGCCCACCGTCTGGCCGGTGGACTTCGTCATGTACCACTCGTAGACGAAGCCGAGCACCGCGGTGAAGACGCCGCCGACCGCGGAGCGCCCGGCGGTGAAGTCGTCGCCCTGCACACCGCCGGCCGCCCAGTCCAGCAGCCCGGCCGGCACCAGCACGATGATCACATCGATGATGCGGGCCAGCAGCCGCTTGCCGGACGCGGCCAGCGGGGGCATGCCCTCCAGCGGGTCCCGGCCGCCGCCCGTTCCCCCGCCGTAGCCGTATCCGGAGTCGTAGGGACTCCCCCCGCCCGGTGGCGGGCTCCCGAACGGGTTCCCTGCGGGCGGCTGCTGCGGGGGCGGCTGATCACTGGTCATGCCCCGAGTCAAACCCGGGAACTGACGCTCCGCCCGCTGCCAAGATCCATCCGGGCGACCACCGCCCCGGCGGCCGGGCGGGAGCCGCGACCGGCCTCAGCCGGCTGCCTCAGCCGGCGGCCACGAACGTCCGTGCGGCCTTGTCGTGCCAGCCCTGGCGCCACGGCCGGTCGAACAGGCACCAGGCCACCCCGACCACGCCGACGGCCAGGACGTTGAGCGCCGTACGCGTCAGCCAGCGCCGCAGGCTCGCACCGAAGCCGGGCGGCTGCTGCGCCTCGATGTCGAGGACCTTGAGCCCGACCAGCTTCTTGCCGAGCGTGCGCCCCCACCTGGCGGTCGGCACCACCTCGAGCAGGACCCCGGCCAGCAGTGCCACCAGCAGGATCGCGGCGATCTCCGCGCCGGTCGTGGCGTCCAGCAGCCACACCCTGACCGTCTCCCCGGTCAGCTTGGCCGCGTCCACCTTGTCCTTGGCGTGGTGGTAGGCGGCCGAGCCGAGCGGCACCGCCGCCGCGCCGGTGACGGCGGCGAAGAGCACGGTGTCCACCACACCCGCGGTGAACCGCCGCAGCATCCCGCCCGGCCGGTCCAGGGCGCGGGCGCTGCCGAACGGGTCGGCGGCGACCGGCCGCCAGGGCGTGACGCCCTCCCTGGCCAGCTCGTGCACCTGCTCGGCCCACGGTGCGGGCGTCTGCGCGGGCACCGCCGCTTCGCCGTGCGGTGAGGGCTGGGACCAGGCCGGCGGGTCGGGCGGCGTGGGCTGCGGTGTGACGGTGGGCTGCCGGTACGCCGGCCGCTGCCCTGCCTCCTGCGGGGCTTGCGGCGCCTGCGGGGCCTGGGGCGCCTGGGGCGCCTGGTCGGCCGCGGCCCCCCAGGAGATGGGCGGCAGCCCGCTGCCCGGCGGGCCCTGTGCGGGCACGGGCCAGGCCGGCGGCTGCTGCGCGGCGGGAGCAGGCGGCGGCGGGGCGACCGGCGCCGGTGCGGCCGGGGGATGCGCGACGGGCGCGGGCGGCCGGGCCGGCGCGGGTGCCTCAGGGACGCCCTGTACCGCTGCGGGGGCCGAGGGGTCGGCGTCCAGGAACATCGGGCCCGACTCGTCGAGCGCGGGCGGCGCGGGCACGTGCGGCGCGGCCTCGGGCGCGGGCCTGCTCGTGCCCGGCACCCACGCGGTGCCGTTCCAGTAGCGGATGTAGTTCGGGATCGACGGGTCCGGGTAGTACCCAGGCGCCGGGGACGCGGATGACGAAGAACCGGGGGAGCCAGAAGGAGGTGCGCTCATGGTTCACAGGTTCCGTATCTTCTCGGCCGGGGTGTGCAGCGTCCAGAAATACCAGACCGGCGGACCCGACGGGGCCGCGCCGCCGCACACCACCCTCTCTGACACGTCCTTACCCCCGTACGGCGCCGCGCGCCCCCTGTTCCGGAAATTTGAACCGAATCCCGTGAAGCCGCGTAATGGTGGGAGAGGCACGCGCTCTCTCCAGGTGCAGGCCCCGATCGCGAAACCCGCCAAGAGGGGCCGCCGCGCCAAGGAAAGGACGTCGACTCGATGCAGACCGTGGTGGAACGCGAACTCGAAATGCAGTTGGTGCTGTCGCCCGAGCGCAGCATCCCGGTACCGGCCAGGCTGGCCTACCGCACGGACGACCCGTTCGCCGTGCACGTCACCTTCCATGTGGGCTCCGACACGCCCGTGAACTGGACGTTCGCGCGGGAGTTGATCGTGGAGGGCGTGTTCAGGCCGTGCGGGCACGGCGATGTGCGGATCTGGCCGACGAAGGTCAACGGCCGCAGCGTGCTGTGCATGGCGCTCAGTTCACCGGACGGCGAGGCGCTCCTCGAGGCTCCGTCCTCGCCGGTCGCGTCCTGGCTGGAGCGCACCCTCCGGGTGGTGCCGCCGGGCAGCGAGCACGAGCAGCTGGGCATGGACGACGGGCTGAGCCGCCTGCTCGCCCCCGCCGCCGGGGACGAGCTGTGGCTGCGCGGCCCCTCGCCGGGTCAGGGCCGCCAGGACGACACCCCGGACGCGAGTGCCTAGGCGTCCGCGCGGTCAGAACACCTTGCCCGGGTTCAGCAGCCCGAGCGGATCGAGGACGGCCTTGATACCGCGCTGCAGCTCCAGTGCGGTCGGGCCGAGTTCACGCGCCAACCAGTCCCTCTTCAGCAGCCCCACCCCGTGCTCGCCGGTGATGGTGCCGCCCAGCGCCAGGCCGAGCGCCATGATCTCGTCGAAGGACTCCCTGGCCCGCCGGGACTCGTCGGGGTCGTGCGCGTCGAAGCAGACCACGGGGTGGGTGTTGCCGTCCCCCGCGTGCGCGCACACACCGATCGTGAGGTCGAACCTCGCGGCGACGTCCGCGACGCCCTCCAGCATCTCGGCGAGCCGCCCGCGCGGCACGCAGACGTCGTCGATCATCGTGGCCGTCGAGACCTTCTCCAGCGCAGGCAGCGACAACCGCCTCGCCTGAAGCAGCAGTTCGGACTCCGCTTGGTCCTGGGCGGGCACCACCTCGGTGGCCCCCGCCGCCGTGCACAGCTCGCCGAGCGCGGCCAGGTCGGCCGCCGGGTCCTGCGTGTCGAACGCGGCCAGCAGCAGCGCCTCGGTGGACTCGGGGAGCCCCATGTGCGCCATCGCGTTGACCGCGCGGACGGTGGTGCCGTCCATCAGCTCCAGAAGCGACGGCACATGGCCGCCCTCCATGATCGCGCAGACAGCGGCGCATGCGGCGGCCGCCGAGGGGAATTCGGCGACCAGCGCGAGCTGCTGCGGCGGCGCGGGCTTGAGCGCGACGACCGCCTTCACCACCACGCCGAGGGTGCCCTCGGAGCCCACGAAGAGCCGGGTCAGGTCGTATCCGGCGACCCCCTTGGCGGTACGGCGCCCGGTGGTCAGCAGCCGGCCGTCGGCGAGGACGACCTCGAGGCCGAGGACGTACTCGGCGGTGACCCCGTACTTGACGCAGCACAGGCCGCCGGCCCCGGTGCCGATGTTGCCGCCGATGGTGCACTGCTCCCAACTCGACGGGTCCGGCGGGTAGTACAGCCCCTGCTCGGCGACCGCCCGGGACAGCACCGCGTTGACGACGCCCGGTTCGACCACCGCGATCCGGTCCACCGGGTCGATCTCCAGGATCCGGTCCATCTTCGCCAGCGACAAAACGATGCAGCCGTCCACGGCGTTGGCCCCGCCGGACAGGCCCGTGCGCGCCCCCTGGGGCACCACGGGCACCCGTGCGGCGGTCGCGGTCCGCATGACGTGCTGCACGTCCTCCACGGTCCGCGGCAGCACCACCGCGAGCGGCTCGCCGGCCTCGGAGAAGCTCGCCATGTCGTGTGCGTACGAGGCCATGACCTCCGGGTCGGTCAGCACGGTCCCCGCGGGCAGGCCCGCCGCCAGAGTCTCGATCACGTCACCCATGCCCCCACCCTGGCATTGCGCGGCGCCCTCGCGGAAGGGGTGTCCCCACCGGGGTACGAGGGCGCCGCCGAGGTCAGGGGGGCGCCGAGGTCAGGGGAACAGCCCTCAGAGGTTGCCGCGGCGGGCCTGCTCGCGCTCGATGGCCTCGAAGAGCGCCTTGAAGTTGCCCTTGCCGAAGCCCATCGACCCGTGCCGCTCGATCATCTCGAAGAAGACCGTCGGCCGGTCCTGCACCGGCTTGGTGAAGATCTGCAGCAGGTAGCCGTCCTCGTCCCGGTCGGCCAGGATCTTCAGCCGGCGCAGCTCCTCCAGCGGCACCCTGGTGTCGCCGACCCACTCCCCCAGCGTGTCGTAGTACGAGTCGGGGGTGTCGAGGAACTCCACGCCCGCGGCCCGCATCGCGGTGACCGAGGCGACGATGTCGTCGGTGGCCAGTGCGATGTGCTGGACGCCGGGGCCTCCGTAGAATTCCAGGTACTCGTCGATCTGCGACTTCTTCTTGCCCGCCGCCGGCTCGTTGAGCGGGAATTTGACCTTCAGCGTGCCGTCGGCGACGACCTTCGACATGAGGGCGGAGTATTCGGTGGCGATGTCGTCGCCGACGAATTCCTTCATGTTGGTGAAGCCCATGACCTGGTTGTAGAAGGACACCCACTCGTCCATACGGCCGAGTTCGACATTGCCGACGCAGTGGTCGACGGCCTGGAAGTACTCGCGCTCGGCGGGCGGTTCGACGACCGGCTGCACCGCGTCGTAGCCGGGCAGGTAGGGGCCGTCGTAGCCGGTGCGGTCGACCAGGGTGTGCCGGGTCTGGCCGTAGGTGGCGATCTCGGCGAGCACCACCGTGCCGTGCTCGTCCTTGAGCTCGTAGGGCTCGGCGAGGCCGTGGGCGCCGTGCGAGACGGCGTACTCGTAGGCGGCGCGGGCGTCGGGCACCTCGATGGCGAGGTCGATGACGCCGTCGCCGTGCGCGGCGACGTGGTCGGCGAGGAAGCGGCCGCGCTCGGTGGCCGGCTTGACGACGGATGTGAGGACGAAGCGGGCGCCGCCCGACTCCAGCACGTAGGAGGCGGTCTCGCGGCTGCCGTTCTCAGGACCCGAGTACGCCACCCGGCGCATGCCGAAGGCGGTCGAGTAGTAGTGCGCGGCCTGCTTCGCGTTGCCCACCGCGAAGACCACCGCGTCCATGCCCTTCACCGGGAAGGCGTCCTTGGCTTCCATGGCGTCCTTGGTCTCAGTCATGGCAAAAGCGTCCCGCCGCCGCTCAGGCTGCGCAACAGTTCCGGTTTTCGCTGGACAGACTGTGCAGCACAGGTGACGATCGACGGGTCAATCTGTGCAGGATGACCATGGGGAAGGGGGCGGGATGGGCATAGACGCGCTGGACGGCCGGCTGATCACGCTGCTCGACCGGGAGCCGCGGATAGGGGTCCTGGAGGCGTCACGGCGGCTCGGGGTCGCGCGCGGCACCGTGCAGGCCCGCCTCGACCGCCTGCAGGCGCAGGGGGTGATCCGCGGTTTCGGCCCGCAGGTGGACCCGGCGGCGCTGGGCTACCCGGTGACGGCCTTCGCGACGCTGGAGATCAAGCAGGGGCAGGGCGCGGACGTGCGCAGCCACCTGGTGTCGGTGCCCGAGGTGCTCGAACTGCACACCACGACCGGCGAGGGCGACATGCTCTGCCGGCTCGTGGCCAGGTCGAACGCCGATCTCCAGCGGGTGATCGACAAGGTGGTCGGCTTCGACGGCATCGTGCGCGCGGCGACGGCGATCGTGATGGAGAACCCGGTCCCGCTGCGGATCATCCCGCTGGTGGAGCAGGCCGCAAGGGACAGCTGAGCGGGGATGTGCGGGCGGCGCCTGACGGCCGGGCGGTCAGCAGGCCGGGGTCTTCCTGCCCGCGTCGAGTGCGGCGAGCGCCGACAGGGTGCCGTCCAGGGTGTCGACCGGGATGAGCCGCAGGCCACCGGGCAGCTGGGCCGTGGCGTCCGAGCACTCGGCGCGCGGCACCAGGAAGACGGTGGCGCCGGCCCTGCGGGCGGCCAGCTCCTTGAGCGGCACGCCACCGACCGCGCCGACCTTGCCCGCCGCGTCGATGGTGCCGGTGCCGGCGATGACGCGGCCGCCGGTGAGGTCGCCGCCGTGCCCGTCGCCCGCGACCTTGTCGATGATGCCGAGGGAGAACAGCAGCCCGGCGCTCGGGCCGCCCACGTCCGCGAGCCGCAGCTCGACCGTGACCTTGGAAGGCGAGAGCCCGAGGTGGTTGAGCGCGGCGGCGGTGGCCGCCTCCTGGGAGTCGGTCATCTCCTTGAGGTTGGCCTTCTCGATCTCCTTGACCGAGCCGCCGCTGGGGTAGACGGAGTCGCGCGGCAGCGCCGCCTCGCTGGTGTTGAACCAGGCCTTCGCCACGTCGATGAAGTGCACCGAGGTGTCCGGCGAGGTCGCCGCGATGGTGACCAGGCGCAGCTGCCCGCTGGTGGCCCGCACCGGTGTCCCGCTCACCGTGATGACCTGGGTGCCCGCGTTGGTGCCCAGCACGTCCGCGGTCAGCCCCGGCTCGACGATGGACACCGGCAGGGGTGCGAAGGCGGCCACGGCCACGAGTGCGGCCACGACCGCCGCGCACACGGCGAGGGTCAGGGACCGGCGGGAGAGCGTAGGCATGCGCCCGACCTTATTTCACCGCCGACCCTGCCAGAAAACCGCGGGTTCCCTCACCCGGTCAGCGCAGTGCGTCCGACACCTCGGTCGCCGCCTCGACCACCCGCGGCCCGACCCGCTCGGGCACGGCCTCGGAGAGCATCACCACACCGACGCTGCCCTCCACGCCCGGCACCCCGAGCAGCGGGGCGGCGGCGCCGCTCGCGCCGGCCTCGAGCTCGCCGTGGGTCAGGACGTAGCGGACCTGGTCGGTGGCCAGGCTGGTGGCGACCGAGGCGGTGCCGATCCGCACCATGGCGCCCCCGTCGTCGTCCAGCGGGTCCTGGCCGCCCTCGCGGTCGTCCTGGGCGTCGTGGCCCTCATGGGCGTCCACGAAGCGCTCCCAGCGGCTCCCGTCCGGTGTCGGCTGCATGCCGCGGCCGGCCAGGATGGCCCGGCCCGCCGCGCCCCGGTCCAGCGGGTGGCGGAAGCCGGTGCGGTAGGCGACGTGGTAGTCGGTCCAGGTCGGTTCGACCACGGCGACGGCAAGCGCCTCGCTGCCGTCGACCAGGGTGAGATGGGCGGTGGCCCCGATGTCCTCGGCGAGGGAGCGAAGCGCCGGCAGTGCCGCCTCGCGCAGCAACGGGTGCACCTGGTGGGCGAGTCCGAGCACTCCGAGCCCGACCCTGGCGCGACCGCCGAGGTCGCGGCGGACCAGCGAGTGCTGTTCCAGGGTGGCCAGCAGCCGGTAGACCACCGTCCGGTTCACCCCGAGTTTGGCCGCCAACTCGGTCACGGTCAGGCCGTGATCGGTGTCGGCGAGCAGCTTCAGGACCCGTAGGCCCCGGTCCAGTGTCTGAGACGTCTCCGCGGTCACGACGCCCCCTCCTCATAGAATCGGCGGCGCTTGTCACGGAGACGACGCACCACCGGTCCCGCGGCAGTGCGCGGAGAGGCCGCCGGTTGTCGGCTTACCGGCTGCGCTCCGCGGCGGCTCTGCCACGGCGCGTGCGTGATCGGCACGGTAGCGAGGTTGTACCGCTCAGCGGAAGAGGCCGTCCACAATCCGGGCAGTCCGGTGACGCCTCGTCGCATGTCATATCCGTGTAACACCGCGGAAATCATCGCATTCGGGTGGCCCATTCCTGCACCTTCTTGATCCGTTCACCGAGCTGCCCCGCGGTCGCCTCGGCACTGGGCGGTCCGCCGCAGGTCCGGCGAAGCTCGGTGTGGATCACGCCGTGCGGCTTGCCGCTCTGATGGTTGTACGCGGCCACGAGGGTGTTCAACTGCTTTCTCAGCTCCAGCAGCTGCCGGTGCGAGACCACCGGGCGCCGCTCGGCGGGGAGTTCCAGCAGGTCGGCCTCTTCGTCCGGCTTCTTGCGGCTGTGGGCGATCTGCCGGGCCTGCCGCCTTTGCAGCAGTATCTGCACCTGGTCCGGCTCCAACAGGCCCGGGATGCCGAGGTAGTCCTGCTCCTCCTCGCTGCCCGGGTGCGCCTGCATGCCGAACTCGGCACCGTCGTAGAGGACCCGGTCGAAGACGGCGTCGGACTCCAAAGCTTCGAAGGGCAGTTGGTCGTCCTCGGTGTCCTCGTCCTCGGCCTTTTCCGCGTCGGCGAGGAGCTTGTCCTCCTCGGCGAACGGGTCGTCCTCGCCGGCCTTCTTCGGCTTGTCGAGCACGTGGTCGCGCTCGACCTCCATCTCGTTGGCGAACTCCAGCAGCATCGGGATGGTCGGCACGAAGACCGACGCGGTCTCGCCGCGCCGCCGCGACCGTACGAAACGGCCCACCGCCTGCGCGAAGAACAGCGGCGTCGAGATCGTCGTCGCGTACACCCCCACCGCGAGCCGCGGCACGTCCACGCCCTCCGACACCATCCGCACCGCGACCATCCAGCGGTCGTCGGACGCGCTGAACTCCTCGATGCGCTTGGACGCGCCCGTGTCGTCGGAGAGCACCACGGTCGGCTTGTGCCCGGTCAGCTCCCGCAGCAGCTTGGCGTACGCGCGGGCCGAGTCCTGGTCGGTGGCGATCACCAGGCCGCCCGCGTCCGGGATGCCCTTGCGGACCTCGGTCAGCCGCTGGTCGGCCGACTTGAGCACGTTGGGGATCCAGTCGCCGGTCGGCGCGAGCGCGGTGCGCCAGGCCTGCCCCGTGGCGTCCTTGGTCATCGGCTCGCCGAGCCGCGCGGCGATCTCGTCGCCCGCCTTGGTGCGCCAGCGCATGTTGCCGCTGTAGGACAGGAAGATCACCGGGCGGACGACGCCGTCGGCGAGCGCGTTGCCGTAGCCGTAGGTGTAGTCGGCCGAGCTGCGCCGGATGCCGTCGTTGCCCTCCTCGTACGCCACGAACGGGATCGGGTTCGTGTCCGACCTGAAGGGTGTGCCGGTCAGCGCGAGCCGCCTGGTCGCCGGGTCGAACGCCTCAAGGCACGCCTCGCCCCACGACTTGCTGTCGCCCGCGTGGTGGATCTCGTCCAGGATCACCAGCGTCTTGCGCTGCTCGCACCGGTTGCGGTGCAGCATCGGCCGCACCCCGACACCCGCGTACGTCACTGCGACGCCGTGGTACTCGCGCCCCACAGGACCCGCGCTGTACTGCGGGTCGAGCTTGATGCCTATCCGGGCCGCCGCGTCCGCCCACTGCGTCTTGAGGTGCTCCGTCGGTGCCACCACGGTGATCTGCTGGACCATGTGGTTGTGCAGCAGGTAGGACGCGAGCGACAGCGCGAAGGTGGTCTTGCCCGCGCCGGGGGTCGCCACCGCGAGGAAGTCGCGCGGCTGGCGCGCGACATAGGCGTCGATGGCCCCCTGCTGCCAGGCCCGCAGCTTGTTCGCCGTACCCCAGGGCGCGCGGCCGGGGAAGGCGGGAGACAGGTGGTGGGGGTGCGAGGCGGTGGTAGTCACGGTCTCCGGCGAGGGTAGGGCGGCGGCCGCCCCCGGTCCCGGTGTGCGGCCCGTACGAAAACCGCCTCAGCCTACCGGCCTGCGGCCCGCGCCCGGCCGCCCGACGCCGCCCCCTCGGGGGGTGCGACCCATCTCACACCCGGGCGCCGCCGCGGACGCGGATCACGGCCTGACGCCCCGGGCATCACGGCTCCCGGGAGGGCGCCGCCTCGCGGAGAGGTGTCCCGGCGGGCGGTGGCGTGGCGGCCGCCGTCAGGGGGCGACGCGGGGGGCGACGAGGGCCGAGGCGAAGGCGATGGCCGCGACCGGGACGAAGACGGCGGCGAAGGCCGCGGGGTGGGCGGTGACCGCGGCGGCGGTCGCGGAGGGCGCCAGGGAGCCGCCCCCGAGGGCGGCGAAGACCGTACCTGCGGCGGCGACCAGCACCACGTTGGCGAGGGCGTCGCTGACCTGGAGCGCCGCCGAGTTGGTGCCCGCGTCCTGCGGCCGCGAGATCCGCATCATCAGCACCGTCAGCGTGGAGATCCCCAGCCCCATCCCGAGGCCCGCCAGGCACCAGGCGGCGGCCACGATCCACACCGGCACGGCATGGTCGAGCGACAGCGGCACCACCGCGATGGCGGCGGCCGACAGCACCATCCCGATCTGCAGCAGCCGCTCGCGCGCCGGCTCGAAACGCGGCCTCGCCTGGAGGTACGAGCCCAGCGCCCAGGTCAGGCCGCCGCCGGCGAGCGACAGGCCCGCCATCGTCGCGGACAGGCCGCGCTGGGTGACCAGCATCAGCGGGATGAAGGTCTCCGCGGCGGCGAAGGTGCCGGCCGCGAAGCCGCGCATCAGCACCACCGTGGGCAGCCCCCGCGCCGCACGGAAGGTGCCCGGCGGCAGCAGCCGGCGCGCGGCGGGTACGAGCAGCGCGGCCCCGGCGAGCGCGGGCAGCACGGACACCGGACGCAGGTCCTGGCCCGCGTACTGGAGCAGCACCGCGCCGGCGGAGAGCGCCACCGCGAGCCATATCCGCCGCCCGTCCATCCCCGGCCGCGGCCCCGCCTCCGCCGCCGGGTCCGCCACCGTACGCCGCAGCGCGGGCAGCATCACCGCCAGCGGCAGCACCACGAGCACCGGGATGGCCAGGAAGACCCAGCGCCAGCCCAGTTGCTCGGTCACCGTCCCCGACACCAGCGGCCCGACGATCGAGGGCACCACCCACGACGCGGCGAACGACGCCATCACCGAGGGCCGCAGCCGTTCCGGATACGCCAGCCCCACCACCACGTACAGAGCGACGATCACCATCCCGCCGCCGACGCCCTGCACGGCCCGTCCCAGGACGAAGGTCCACATGGTGCCGGCCGTCCCGCTCACCACCAGCCCGGCCGCGAAGGCGGCGATGCCCGCGGTCAGCGGCGCCAGCGGCCCGCTGCGGTCGCACCACTGGCCGCTGACGACCATCGCGAGCAGCGAGGTGGTGAAGTAGCCGGAGAAGCCGAACGCGTACAGCCCGAGACCGTGCAGATCGCGTGCCGCGATGGGCATCGCCGTGCTGACGGCGGTGGCCTCGAACGCCACCAGCAGCACCACGGAGACCACCCCGAGGGTCAGCGCCCGGTACTCCCGGCCCATGATGCCGCCGGTCCCCTCCTCGGGTATCAGGTGCTCGGCGGCTCGTCCCTCTGCAACAGTCACCGACTCAGCGTAAGGGGCAAAATGGCATTTCACCCCTGCCGTGAGACGGTACCCGCCTCCGCCTTCCGTCCTAGGCAGTCCGGCCCGGGGTCCTTTGTGAACGGCGTATGGCGGTCGTATGGCACCGCCGTCCGCACCATTGACCGGGACCGCTCGGACCCGCCATCGTCGAACCAGACCGCACGACACGGCCGTGTGCCCGAGTGGTCAGGGACTCGTCTGCAAAGCGAGCTACACCGGTTCGATCCCGGTCACGGCCTCCACTTCCGGCTTTCCGCAGGTCCGCGGCGTCGGACCGCTGGACAGTGCCGCGACGGCTGCCCTACCGTACGGCGGCAGCCCATGGCGGGCGCCACAGCGTCCGATGAGGAAAATCCCTTGCCCACGAGGATCCCCCTGCCATCCGAGTTCCACCGCGACGCCGGGCGGCTCGCCGTGATCACCGTGGTGCTGCTGTGCTGCGCGTTCGCCGGCGAGGTCGCCGACATCCTGATCAACCTGCACATCGCGTCGGTGGCCGACGGGCTGGTCCACCAGCCCTCGACGGTGACCACGGAGCAGATCCACCAACTGGAACAGCTCCGGGATTTCGACCGCCTGCTGATGCCCGCACTGATGCTGGCCGCGGCGATCCCGTTCCTCATCTGGTTCCGGCGCACCAGGGAGAACGCCGAGTCCTTCGGACCCGGCGCGATCAAGAGCGACCCGGGGTGGGCCGTGGGCTGCTGGTTCGTTCCCGTCGTCTTCCTGTGGGCGCCGCTTCGGGTGGTGCACGACATCCGCCGGGCCAGCGCCCTGCCCGGCGGCCGGGACGTGCTCACCGCCCGCCTGGTGAACACCTGGTGGACGCTGTGGCTGGCCACGACGATGGGCGCCCCCCTTCTCGGGGTGGTCCTGGACGGGATCTACCTGGACCGGGCGTCGGACACGGCCGACGTCGGCGCGGTCAGCATTGAGGCGAGGGCGGTCGCGAACATCGTGGCCGGCGGCTTCGGCACGCTCGCGGCCGCCGCGGCCGTCCTGGTCGTCCGCGCCCTGACCGCACAGCAGCGGCTGCGGGCCGCCCGGCAGGCGCCGCAGGCCCGTCCCGAGCCGGCGGTGGGGACCGCGGCGGAGAGCGTGTAGCGCGGCAGGGCGGTACGCGGGCACTCCACAGCGGTTCTTTACCCGTCTCTTTACCCGTATCCAGGATCCGGAGCGGCCGGTTCTGCGTCTACCGTCGTGTCGGCCCGTGCCGACGGGCGACGTGTGCTGACGGGGGCGTACGGTGAACGATTTCGCTGGGGTGGATCCGCACCAGGTGCGGCTGCTGGCCGACAGGTTGAAGGACCTGGCCGACGCGTTGCAGCGCGAGGCGCCGAACATCAGGAAGAACTTCGACGAGTGGCACGGCACGATCAACCAGTCGCTGCTCTTCCAGCAGGTCGCCCAGGTGCGCACCGACGCCGGTGACATGGCCAAGCGCGCGGACCTGGCGCTTGAGCTGGCGCATCTGCCGCGCTTCTCCAGCCCGAACGACCCGCACGCGTCCTGGAGCAACATCCCCTGGGACGTCACGAAGATCAACACGTCCCAGGAGGCCATGCGGGAGGCCATGGAGCTGAAGCAGGCCATGGACAACCCGAAGGACCCCGACTCGCGGGCCACCATCCAGGAGGTCTCGCAGTCGCTCGCGGACCACAAGGACGACCCGGCCTACCTGCAGGCGTTCATGGCGAACGGCGGGATGGACCAGGCCGCCCGCGCGGCCGCCATCCTGCACCAGCAGAGCGGCACGCACGACGGCGTGGTCCTGGACAAGCAGTCCGAGGCGATACTCGCGCAGTTCGCCCAGGGCGTGCAGGCCGCCACCACCATGGCCGCGCAGGGCAGGATCACCCTGCCGCAGGACTGGGAGAAGAAGCTCACGCAGCCCGCCGGCGGCGACATGTGGTCGGTCGGGATGCTGTTCAAGTACGGTCCGCCCGGCGACCAGTGGGACTCCCACCTGCTCTCGGACGTCGGCGGCGCCATGCTGGACTGGCGCCAGACCCACGAGATGCGGCCCGACTTCTCCAAGGGGGACCTCCCCTACACGGGCAGCTACGTCGGCGACCGCGACGCCTGGTACACCTCGCTCGGCCTGAAGGTCGACTTCCGCGACAGCGGCGGCCTCCACCCCGCGGAGATCCAGGCCATCGACGCCAACGACCCGTCGATCATCCTGATGCAGCGCGTCAGCGAGAACGCGGACGCCTCCCGCCTGCTGCTCACCGGGCCCAAGGGCGCCGACCACGCCGCCGCGCTGGTCAGCGACAAGTGGCACACGCCGGGCAGCGACTTCGACGACGCCAAGTTCCCCGCGGCGGTCATCAGGGCGGCCACGCTGGACCGGCAGGGCCACCCGAAGGAGTCGGCCGCGGCGGCGGCGAACCTCATCAACGCCGGCGCCGCCGAATACGGCAAGGAGAAGGGCAAGAGCGACTACCAGCTGTCGCAGTACCCGGTGAGCAAGGACATCACCCAGGCGCTGTCCACGGTCTTCCAGGCGTACGTGCCGGACTTCGCCAACTCCACCGGCACGGCGAACCAGCCCGCCGCCCCGTCCGAGAACAAGCCGGGAACGCTGTTCGTCGACCGGCAGCACACCGAGGACTTCCTCGACATGATCATGCAGAACCACGACGAGGCCGGCAACGTCATCCAGTCCATCAACGCCCAGGTCAGCCTGACCGCGAGGGCCGGGCTCGACGACAAGCAGGCCAGCGCGTACCTGAACAACCTGGCGCAGCTGCGCGGCGAGGTGGCGCACGCAGGACAGCAGGTCCACCTGGACGCGGCGGCGCTCACCGACGCCGAGCACAGCAAGCAGCTGCTGTGGTTCAACATCCTGGCCAGCGGCGCCGCCGCCGTCCCCAACCCGTTCACCACGCCGGAACTCGCGCTCACCCAGGGGTCGATCCAGGCCGCCATCTGGGCCGGCATCCCGTACGTCGACACGAAGTTCTCCACGAACAACGTGGCCACCGAGCAGGCCAAGACGCGGTCCCTGATGTACGACGAGGACGCGTCCATGCAGGTGCCGCTCATGCAGGGGCTGGTGCAGTCCGGCCGGATCAAGCCGCCGCCGGGCCATCCGGAGTGGGCCAACGGGCCCATCGTGATCAAGACCGATGCCGACAGGACCGCGTTCAACGACTGGTGGAACTCCACTCGCGGCCTGGACGACTCCAAGCTCGACACGTTCAGCGACGGCATGTCGGACAGCTTCAAACGCGGCTCCGAGTAAGCCGCCCGGGCGCCGGCGGGGCTCGCCCGCGCCCGGCACACCACACCGCGGGACACCGCACCGAGAAGAGGGACCGGATGCCGCACTGGACTTCCCGCGGGCGGGGGCGCGCCCTGACGGCCGTGCTCGCCCTCGCCGCCGTGACGAGCGCCGCCGGCTGCTCGGGAGGCGGCGGCGGATGGAAGGCGCCGGCCAAGGGGCAGGCGGCCGTGCTGCTCGGGACGTCGGCGCAGGACGGCACGTCAGGCGCGGCCTCGCTCGGCTTCGCCGGCAGCATCGACGGCCTCGCCTTCGGTCCCGGCGGCGAGGTCTACGGGCTGGACGCCGACCTGGTCAGGATCGACGCCGACCGTAGGGCGCACATCGTGCTGGACGACCAGGCCAAGGGCGCCCACGGCCTGGTCGCCCGGCCCGACGGCTCCTTCCTCACCGGCCGCGGGGCCACCGTGAGCCTCCTGCGGGCCGACGGCACGGACACGGTGCTGGCCGGCGGCGCCGGCCCCGGGCGCGTCCCGGACGCGCCCGTGCCCGCCACCGCGGGCGCCACCGCCTTCCGCTTCGGCAACACCGGGGCCACCCCGTTCGGCGTCCGGCAGGACGGCTCGGTGCTGCTCGCCGACGGCGACGTCGTCTGGTCACTCAAGGACAGCACGCTCACCCGCGTCTACCAGGCCCCCGGCACCGCGGCCAAGGGCAGGCACCCGGCCGTCATGCCCGGCAGCGCGGTGGACGGCACCGGCACCGCCTGGGTCGCCGCCGGCTCGCTCGACGACGAGGAGAAGGTCGGCGACATCGTGACGATCGCCCCCGGCGGGAAGGCCGCGGAACCGGCACTGCCGGCGAAGGCGACCGGCGCTACGGAGGACCTGGCCTCGCTGCGCCTGCTGTGGCTGGCCGCCGACGGCGCGAACGGCGTCTACGCCCACGCCACCAGCGCGGCGAACGACTACGTCCTCCATCTGCGCCCGGGCAGCGCGCAGGTGGTCGCCAGGCACCGGGTCAGCGCGAAGGACCCGCGCACGTGCGACCTGCCGCACCCGGTGGACGCCACCCGGCTGCCCTGCAAGCTGCCCTACGCGCTCGCCTACCACGACGACCGGCTGGTGCTGGCCGGCCAGGCCACCTTCGTACTCACCATCGCCGTCGCCTGACGTCGCCCGACCACGGGGAGGAACACCATGGGCATACCCGACGAGGACAAGCTCGGCTACATCTGCCGCCAGGACATGAACAGCGTCGAGACATCCGTCTCCGCCATCAACACCGCCATCGCCGCCGTCGACAAGCTCATCAACTCCAACACCTGGGTCGGCTCGGCGGCTGACGCCTGGGGCAACGACTTCCACGGGCGGATGGGGGCGCTCGGCCGGCTGTTCGGCTCCTACAAGGCCGAGGAGGACCGGCTGGTCGCCAAGGCGCAGAAGGACCAGTCCGACATGGACCGCAAGCGGATGGGCGTCTGACTGGCCCACGGTTTGCGGTGCCGAGTGGTACATCCCGGCGGCCCTGCCCGGCCGTAGGGTCTGGCGTATGACGCAGCCAACGAAGGAACGGCAGACGCCCGGGACGAGCGCGGCGGAGGTGCTGCGGGCCCTCCACCACGGGCGGGCGGCCGGCGACCCGCTCGTGCTGCCCGGGCCGTGGGACGCGGCCAGCGCGCGGGTGTTCGCCGACGCGGGCTTCCCCGCGCTGGCCACACCGAGCGCCGGCATCTCCGCGTCGCTCGGGTACCAGGACGGCGAGGGCACGCCCCCTGACGAGATGTTCGCCGCGATCCGCCGCATCACCCGGGCCGTGGACGTCCCCGTCACCGCCGACATCGAGGCCGGATACGGCCTGCCGGCGGCCGAGTTGGTGGAGCGGCTGCTGGAGGCCGGCGCCGCGGGATGCAACCTGGAGGACTCCGACCCGGCCCGCGCCGCCCTGGTCGACCCCGAGCGCCACGCGGAGCGGCTCGCCGCGGTCCGCGCGGCCGCAGGGGACGCGCTGGTGGTCAACGCCCGCATCGACACCTACCTGCGGGGGGAGCGGACGCCCGCCGCCGCGGTGCGGCGCGGCCTGCTGTACGCGGCCGCGGGAGCCGACTGCGTCTACCCGATCCTCGCCCCGGCGACGCACCTCGCGGCCATCGCCGAGGGCGTCGGCATCCCGGTGAACGCCCTCTGCAAGCCGGGCACCCCCTCGCCCCGCGAACTCGGCGTCCTCGGCGCCACCCGCGTCACCTTCGGCGGCGGCCTCCAGGCCGAGGCGCTGGAGACCGTCAGGGCCATGGCGGCCGGCCTCGCCCCCTGACCGGCGGCCCGGGGCCGCACCGGGGGCCCGGCGCCCGCTCCGGTGCGGCCCCCGCGGTCCCTTGTGGCCTTACGCAGGAGGGGGTTTGACGATGGCGGCCTGTGGCCTGATGGGGAGGCGGGCGACGGGTCGGCCGGTGGCCGCGCGGACCGCGGCGGCCACCGCGGCGGGCGAGGTCACCACGGGAACCGCGCTGACCGCCTTGGCGCCGAACGGCGCCACCACATCGCGCTCCTCGACCAGCTTGACGATCCGGACGTCCGGCGCGTCCAGAGCGGTGGGGAGGGCGTAGCCGGTGAGGCTGGGCCGCTTGACGACGCCGCGGGGGGCCCGCAGGTCCTCCATCAGGGCCAGCCCCAGGCCCTGGGTGACGCCGGCCTCGATACGGGCGGCCAGCTGCCGCGGGTTGAGGATGCGGCCCACGTCCTGGGCGACGGCGAGCTCGACCACACGGACCGCGCCCAGCTCGATGTCGACGTCGACGACCGCGCGGATCGCGCAGAAGGTGAGCCCGACGAAGGCGTCGCCCTGGCCGGTGTCGTCCAGGCGGTCGGTGGGGTGCGGGCGGCACTGCGCGGTCGCCCACAGCTCCTTGCCGTCCAGCGTCTCGGCGACGGTCGTGGAGAGCACCCCGTCGTAGGAGGTGATCTTCCCGTCGGCGATGGTCAGCAGCTCCACCGACATGCCGAACTTCGCCGCGAGCGGCTGGAGCAACTGCGTCCGCACCATCTTCGCGGCCCGCTCGACCGCGCCGCCGGAGACCCAGGTGTGCCGGCCGCGGGCGGCAGGTCCCGCGGGCGGCTGGTCGGTGTCCGAGGGCAGCACCCGGACGTCCTCGACGCCCAGCACCTCCTGCACGATCTGCCGGGCCAGCGTGGTGAAGCCCTGCCCGGTCTCGACGGCGGCGCAGATGACGGTGGCGCGGCCGTCGTGGACCCGCACGGTCGCGGTGGACACCTCGTCGGTGCCCTCCGCGCCGAGCACGTGGACCATGCCCAGCGCGTAGCCGACCCCGCGGCGCACCGCGCCGGGCTCGCCCGCGCCCGAGGTGCCGCCCGGCAGCAGCCACTGCGACTCGTCGTCGCCGTCGGGCAGCGGCGGCAGGTCGGCGTCGCGCACGGCCTTCAGCAGCTCGCCGACGGGCGCGGGGCAGGTGACGGTCTGCCCGGTGGGCAGCAGGTCGCCGGTCGCCAGCACGTTGCGCATCCGGATCTCGGCCGGTTCGAGGCCGAGCTTGGCGGCGAGCTTGTCCATCTGGCCCTCGTAGGCCGTGCAGACCTGGAGCGCGCCCTCGCCGCGGACGTGCCCGGAGGGCGGGTTGTTGGTGCGTACCGCCCAGCCCTCGACGAAGACGTGCGGCACCACGTAGGGCCCGGCCGCGAAGGCCACCGCGGCGGCCAGCGCGTCGGAGGACGCGTCGGCGTAGGCGCCGGCGTCCAGCAGGATCTGCGCCTCGACCTTCACCAGGCGCCCCTCCGCGTCCGCGTGGTGGCGGTAGCGGAGCAGGGTGGGGTGGCGGTGGGCGTGCCCGAGGAAGGACTCCTCGCGGGTCGCCACGAACTTGACCGGGCAGCCGGTCTTCAGCGCCAGCAGGCCCAGCGGCAGCTGGATGCCGGAGTCCTCGCGGTCGCCCATCGCGCCGGGCACCCCGGTGACGACGACCTTGACGTGGTCGGCCTCGAGGCCGAAGCAGGCGGCGGCGATGTCGCGGTCGGCGTGCGGGTCGGTGGAGGCGACATAGAGCTCGACGCCGCCGTCCGGGCGCGGCACGGCCAGCCCCGCCTCCGCGCCGATCGGCGCCGGGTCCTGGCGGCCGACGCGGTAGAGGCCCTCGACGATGACCTCGCCGACGGTGTCGGGGTCGCCGAAGCGCAGCGGGATGTGCCGGATCAGATTGCCGTCGGGGTGCAGCGGCTCGGCGGCGAAGGCCTTCTCCGGGTCGGTGACGGGTTCGAGCACCTCGTACTCGACCAGGATCGCGGCGGCCGCCAGCCTGGCGGTGTCGGGGTGGTCGGCGGCGACGGCGGCGATCGGCTCCCCGTGGTGCCTGACGATGTCCCGGGCGAAGACCGGCCGGTCGGCGACCAGCCGCCCGTGCATGGCGTCGCCCGGCACGTCCTCGTGGGTCACGACGGCACGCACGCCGGGCATCGCGGCGGCCTCCGCGGTGTCGATCCTGACGATGCGGGCGTGCGGGTAAGGCGAGCGGAGCACCGCGGCCCACAGCAGGCCCTCGGCCCACAGGTCGGCCGCGTACGGGTAGGTGCCCTGGGTCTTCGCCGGCGCGTCGGTGGACGGCACGGACATGCCGATGCCGTGCGGGGGGCCGCCGGCCAGGGTCTCGGCGACGGGGCCGGGTCCGTCGATGACGCTCATCGGGCGCCTCCGGCCGGGGTGCCCGCGGTGCTCGGCGTGCGGGTGCCCGCCGGGGGGCCCGCGTACGGGCGCGACGTCGTCCGCAGGCGGCCCCGCGGGGGTCTGGCGCCGGGGCCGAGCGGGGCCCGGGGGATGTGGCGCGCGGGGTTCATACGGCCGCCTCCGGGGGCGTGGGGCCGGACTGGGCGGGGATACGGGCGGCCGCCGGTGGATCGTCGGCGTCGCGGGCGGTGACGACCTGGCGGACCGCTTCGATCACACCTCGGTAGCCGGAGCAGCGGCACAGGTTCCCGGAGAGGGCCTGGCGCGCTTCGAGGTCGGTGGGCCGGTGGTTGCCCTCGAGCAGGTCGTGGACGGTCATCGCCATGCCGGGGATGCAGAAGCCGCACTGGACGGCGCCGCACTCCACCAGCGCCTGCTGGACGTCGGAGAGCCGGCCGTCGGCCGACAGGCCCTCGACGGTGCGGACTTCGCTGCCCGCGGCGGTCGCGGCGGGCACCAGGCAGGAGGCGACGAGCCGCCCGTCCACCTGGACCGAGCAGGCACCGCACTCGCCCTGCTCGCAGCCGTCCTTCGCACCGGCGAGGCCGAGGCGCTCGCGCAGCACGTAGAGCAGCGACTCGCCGAGCCAGGCGTCGGTGACGGGCCGCTCGGTGCCGTTGACCCGCAGCAGGTAGGAGGCGAGCGGGTGTTCGCTGCGGGTCTGCTCGACCGGCTCGGGCTCGGGCTCCGGCTCGGGGTCCGGCTCCGCTTCCGCTTCCGGCTCGCGGTCGTCCTCGGGCGGCAGTCCCGGCTCGGCGTCCGCCTCCGCGTCCGCCGCGGCGGGGGCGCCGGCTTCCGGCACCTCGTCGACCACCGCGGACCACGCGGCCTCCGCCGACACATGGTCGACCGGCTCCCAGGGCACCGCCTCGCCGCCGGAGAAGGGCGTCCACCGGCCGTCGGCTTCCGCGGCGGCCGCGGGCTCGGCGGCCTCCGCCGGGGCCTGCGCTGCGGCGGAGGCAGCTGCCGCCGCGCCCTGCCCGAACATCCCGGCGGGGAAGGACTGCGTGGGCGCGGCGGGCGACGGCGCCCGGTCCCACGACGAGGTGAAGGCGCCGACCGAATACTCGCCGGAGTCGCCCTCGACCTCCTCCCTGATGACCGGGATCGTCCACTGGGTGGCCGGGTCGGCCTCGCCCGCGGGGCCGTGCGCGATCAGCGGGTCCTCGCCCGGAGCCGGCTCGGGCGGCAGCTGCGCGGCGAAGGAGACGTGCATGGTCTGGTCGGGGTCGTAGTCCCCGCCGCCCGGAACGGGCTGCCAGGCCCCGGAGTTGCCGGGGGCGCCCGGCTGCTGCGGCTGGTCGGTCATGCCAGGGCCCTCCCGAGCGCTCGGCGGGACAGTGCGGCCACCGTACGGCGCAGCTGGACGGCGGCCGGGGGCAGTTCGACCCCCGGCTGGTCGGGGATGCACGCGGCCGCGACGTACTCGCCGAAGGCGGTGCACGCCTCGGGCGCGAGATTGCGCTCGCCGTCCCAGTCGATGAGGCCGGCCACCCACTGCTCGGCCTCCAGCGGGCGCAGCGGCACCTGGGCGACCGCGCCGACCGCGCACCGCACCTGGCGCCGCGCGGGGTCGACGACGAGCGCCACGGAGGCGACCGCGCGGCCCGGCCCGGTGCGGCCGGTGGCCTTGAGGAAGGTCTGCGGGGCGTGCAGCAGCGGGATGCGGACGAAGGCCAGCAACTCCCCCGGCCGCAGCGGGTCCATGCCGGTCAGCAGGTGGCTGACCGGGATCTCCCGGTCGGCCTCGGGGCCGGCGAGGATGACGCTCGCCTCCAGCGCGGCCAGCACCGGGAGGGCGTCACCGGTGGGCGCGGCGGAGACGATGTTGCCGCCGAGGGTGCCCGCGTTGCGGATCTGCGGAGGCCCCGCCGACCGCGCGGCGGCGGCCAGCGCGGGGATGAGCGCGGCGAAGTCGGGGCGGCCCATGCGCGCGTGGGTGAGACCCGCGCCGAGCAGCGCGGCCCCGTCGGCGTACTGCCAGCCGCGGATCTCGCCGATCCGGCCGAGGCCGACGAGTGCGGCCGGGCGCAGCAGCCCGGCGTTCACCGACGCCATCAGGTCGGTGCCGCCCGCCACGGGCACGGCGCTCGGCATGTCGGCAAGCGCCGCCACCGCCTCGTCGAGCGAGGACGGCAACGTGACATTCTCCGCGGTCTGCTGTGCATACGTGCTCACGCAGCTGCCCCTTCCCGGCCTTCCTCCGTCACGCGGTAGCCGTACCGTACGTGCTGAGCGCCCGGACGTGGCAACTCTGGCACATCTTCCCCCGGGGTCGGCGCGAGGGTCCATGAAGTACCGATCCGTCCGCCACGCGAGCGATCGTACGGCTCCCGCGGAAAACGGCACAGTGCCTGAATTGCCACCCTTCGGGGGTGTTGTGACGGTTGCGAGTCCACGGTGCCAGGTCCGCCGCGGCCTGGTGCGGAAGTTGCAGAATGGTCACACGTTCGTGGGCGGACCGTCTTTCGGGCGCCCCAGGACGCCGGGACGGCGCTGCCAGGGCAGCGGGCCGCCGGGCGGGCGGTATTCGACGCCCAGGGCGTCCAGCCGGGCGTAGTGGGTGCGCATCCTGGCCTCGAAACCGGGCCAGTCCCGCTCGGCGGACGCCGGCAGCCGCGACCAGGCGACCTCGGCCAGCGCGGTGAGCCGCGGGTAGACGGCGTAGTCCACCGCCCGCGCCGAGTCCAGGACTTCGGTCCACACGTTCGCCTGCGTGCCGATGACGTGTTCCGCCTCGGCCGCGGTCAGCACCTCGGGGACCGGCTCGAAGCGGTAGACGTCCTCCAGGGTCCGCACGTGCGCGATCGGCACCGGCTCGTCGGGCCCGGCCGCCTGCCGCCAGTCCAGGTACACCTGGCTCTGCGGGCACATCACCACGTCGTGCCCGGCCCTGGCGGCCGCGATGCCGCCCGCGTAGCCCTGCCAGGACGACACGGCCGCGCCCTCCGCGAGGCCGCCCTCCAGGATCTCGTCCCAGCCGATCAGCCGGCGCCCGCGGTCCGCGAGCCAGCGGTCGAAGTGCCGGATCAGAGCGCTCTGCAGCCCGTCCTCGTCCGCCACCCCCAGCTCGGCGATCCGCGCCTGTGCGGTGGGCGACTCCCGCCACTGGTCCTTGGGGCACTCGTCCCCGCCGATGTGGAAGAAGGTGCCGGGGAAGATGTCCAGCAGCTCGGTGAGGACGTTCTCGTAGAAGCGCAGGGTCGCCTCGGTGGGCGCCAGCACGTTGGGGTTCACACCCCAGTGGGTCAGCACCCCCAGCGCGGCGGTGTCGACGACGTCGGCGTTGCCGAGCTCCGGGTACGCGGCGATGGCCGCCTGCGAGTGGCCCGGGATGTCGATCTCCGGCACCACCGTGATCTGCCGGTCCGCCGCGTACGCGACGATCTCCCGCAGGTCGTCCTGGCTGTAGCAGCCGCCGTGCGGGCGCTCGTCCCACAGCGGGGACTCCAGCAGGCCCACCTTCGTACGCTCCCGCCAGCCGCCCACCTCGGTCAGCCGCGGGTAGCGGAGGATCTCGGGCCGCCAGCCCTGGTCATCGGTCAGGTGCAGGTGCAGCACGTTCAGCTTGTGCGCGGCCATCAGGTCCAGGTGGCGCAGGACGCCGTCCTTGGGCATGAAGTGGCGTGCGACGTCCAGCATGAAGCCGCGCCAGTGGAAGCGGGGCCGGTCCTCGATCTCGCAGACCGGCAGCGTCCAGGGCTCGGCCCCGCGGGCCGGGGCTCTGCGGAAGGCCGCGGGGCCCATCAGCTGGCGCAACGTCTGCGCGCCCCAGAAGACGCCGGCGCTGTCGCCTCCGGTGACCTCCACGGCGTCCGGCGCGACCACCAGCCGGTAGGCCTCGGGGCCGAGGTCCGGGTCCACGGCCAGCCGCACGGGGCTGCCGCCGCCCTGGAAGTCCACGCCGGTCGCCGCCGCGAGCACGCCCCTGATCCACCGGGCGGTGGCCTCCGCCCCCTCCCCCACCTCCAGCCGCGTGTCGGCACCCACCACGAACCTGCCGTCACCTGTCCGCGTACGCCGCGGCTGCGGGATGAGATCCATGCCGCCCATCCTTTCCCCCCACCCCCCAGCCCGCCCCCCTGGGGTCCCCCTCCCCCCACGAGAACCACCTCAGGGACCGGCCCCAGGGGCGCGAGGAACTGCGCGCGCAACCCAGACACACCCCCAGCCGACCACCCACCCCAGGTGCCACCCCCCAAGGGCGCGAGGAACAGCGCGCGCAACCCAGACACACCCCCAGCCGACCACCCACCGCAAGGGCCACCCCCCAGGGGCGCGAGGAACAGCGCGCGCAACCCAGACGCACCCCCAGCCGACCACCCACCGCAAGGGCCACCCCCAAGGGCGCGAGGAACGCCGCGAGCAACCCAGACGCACCCCCAGCCGACCACCCACCGCAAGGGGCTACCCCCAGGGCGCTGGGCCTCTACCCGAGGGGACCCGGGGCCGGGCGCACCCGGGGAAGTTGCGGGGCCGGGCTAGAGAGCCCGGGCACGCATGGCGCGGGCACGCGTCGAGAAGACCCCGGCGGCGGCCCAGGTGGCGAGCAGCCAGCCCGCATGGGCGAGTGCGAGGTCGCGCCACGTGGACCTCGCCGCGGACCCGGCCACCGCGGCAGCGAGCGTCGCTCCGAGCAGCAGCGCGGGCACGACGAGCTGGAGCCGGCCGAACCAGGAGAAGGCGAAGACCCGCCGGGTGAATTCCGCCCCGTACCACCAGTGCACGCCGACCACGGCGAGTGCGACGCCGGCCGCACCGGCCACCGTCACCGGGACGGCGGCCCACAGCGGCCACATCTCCCGCCGCCAGGCCCGGTCGGCGATGAGCCCGGTGGTCAGCAGCGGCGCCATGGGGATGGCGGCGCCGACGTGCGCGGCACGGATCTGCCACAGCCGGTCGTCCGCGGCCAGCTCCATGCGGACGGTCGCCCTGATGCCGCGCAGCCGGGCCCTGGCCCCGGTGCCGGTGCGCCTGCTGTGTACGCGTACGACCACGGTGAGCAGCACCGCGGTGACGAGCAGTACGACGCCCGCCGCGATGAACTGCCAGTTGTCGCCGGTCTCCAGCCGGTAGAGCTGGATGGCCCAGAGCAGGCCGACGGCGAGCCCGCCGGTGACGACACCGGCCCGGGGGGCCTGGAGCTGCCCGGGGTCGGCGCCGAGCATCAGGGAGCGCTCGACGGCCATGCGGTGCTCGGCCCGCAGCCGCCGGGGTATCCGGCCCAGGACGCTGCGTCCCGAGCTGAGCGAGCGGGCCAGCGCGACCTGCGCCTCGGCCTCCTGCGGCGCGATGTCGACGGCGCGCCGGGCGGCCGCGACCGCGTCGGGTGCGCGGCCGAGCCGCCGGTAGACGTCCGACAGCAGCACCGCGGGCTCCCAGCCGTCCGGGTCCGTCCCGGTGGCGCGCAGCGCGACGATCAGCGCGTCGTGGACCTCGTCGAGTGAGAGAAGGACCACACCGGCCAGCACGAAGACGTCGGCCGCCTCCCCGGGGCCGGCCAGCGCCAGCGCCCAGTCGACGGCCTCGCGGGCCTCGGGCCCGCGCTTCTCCTGCGCGAGCACCCAGGCCCGCAGCAGGTAGCCGGCGCTGCCGTTGCGCTCGACGAAGGCGTCGCCGACCACGGCGTGCGCCTCCGCGAAGCGGCCCTGTCCCACCAGTGCGTGCACGCGCTCGCCGCTGGTGGAGTCGTCGTCGGGCGCGTCCGGGGTACCGAACACGCCCCCGTCACCCTCGTCGCCTTCCACGGGCCTCCCCTGTCCGCCGGAAGGGCGTCAGGCGTTGCCGCCGCTGCCCTTGCCGGACTTGTCCTTGTCGCCGCCGCCGCCGAGCGGCATGCCCTCGTAGATCTCCTTGCACATCGGGCAGACCGGATATTTCTTCGGATCGCGGCCGGGGACCCAGACCTTGCCGCACAGGGCGACGACGGGCGTGCCTTCCAGCGCGCTCGCCATGATCTTGTCCTTCTGGACATAGTGCGCGTAGCGCTCGTGGTCGCCGTCACCGTGGGAGAGCTGCGGAGTCGGCTCGACCAGAGTGCCGGTGCCCGCCCCGCGCTCGGGCTCAAGAGTGCTCATAAGACCCAAGACTAGTTGAGAGACGGATCGTCGGGATACGTGGCCACCATCGCCAGCTCGTTGCGCTGCCTGCGCAGCACCGACCGCCACAGCCGTTCGGGGTCGGGCGCGGACACGTCGCCCGGCTCGGACTCGACCACGTACCAGGCCCCGTCGACCAGCTCGCGCTCCAGCTGGCCCGGCCCCCAGCCGGAGTATCCGGCGAAGATCCGCAGGGACCCCAGCTCGGCGGCGAGCAGCTCGGGCGGTGCCTCCAGGTCGACCAGGCCGATCGCCCCGTGCACCCGCCGCCAGCCCAGCACCTCGACCGGCTCGCCGGGGCGCGGCTCGCCCGGCACCACGGCCAGCCCGAGGGCGGAGTCCAGCGAGACCGGGCCGCCCTGGAAGACGACCTGCGGCAGGACGGCGAGCGCGGCCCAGTTCTGCAGCACGTCGCCGACGCCGACCGGGGTGGGGCGGTTCAGGACGACACCGAGCGACCCCTCCGCGTCATGGTCGAGGAGGAGCACCACTGCCCGGTCGAAATTGGGGTCGGCCAGTTTCGGGGTGGCGACGAGCAGCCGTCCGGTGAGCGAGGACACCTCGGTCATGGTCCACATGATCCCGCATGCCGGGCCGCGGCGGGGGGTGGTGCGGGGGATGCGCGCCGGACTCCGGGGTACGCGGTGGTACGGGCCCTCGGGAGGGGGTCGCGGGGCGCATTACCATTTCCTCTGTTCTCCCCTGGCTCTACCCGTTCCGACGATCGCGAGATCCATGACCGACATCGCCGATGTACTGCTTGTCCATGGCGGAACCCCCCTCGAAGGCGAGATCCGGGTCAGAGGCGCGAAGAATCTCGTGCCCAAGGCCATGGTCGCCGCCCTCCTCGGCAGTGAACCCAGCCGGCTGCGCAACGTGCCGGACATCCGCGACGTCAGGGTGGTGCGCGGTCTGCTCCAGCTGCACGGCGTGACGGTCAACGCCGGTGAGGAGCCGGGCGAGCTGGTGCTCGATCCGACCCGGGTGGAGAGTGCGAACGTCGCGGACATCGACGCGCACGCGGGCTCCTCGCGGATCCCGATCCTGTTCTGCGGCCCGCTGCTGCACCGGCTCGGCCACGCGTTCATCCCGGGTCTCGGCGGCTGCGACATCGGCGGCCGGCCGATCGACTTCCACTTCGACGTGCTGCGCCGCTTCGGCGCGACGATCGAGAAGCGGGCGGACGGGCAGTACCTGGAGGCGCCGCAGCGGCTGCGCGGTTGCAAGATCCGGCTGCCGTACCCGTCGGTGGGCTCCACCGAGCAGGTGCTGCTGACCGCGGTGCTCGCCGAGGGCGTCACGGAGCTGTCGAACGCCGCGGTCGAACCCGAGATCGAGGATCTGATCTGCGTCCTGCAGAAAATGGGCGCGATCATTTCCATGGACACCGACCGTACGATCCGCATCACCGGTGTCGACAAGCTGGGCGGGTACACGCATCGGGCCATTCCCGACCGCCTGGAGGCCGCCTCATGGGCCAGTGCGGCCCTCGCGACCGAAGGGGACATCTACGTCCGCGGGGCGCAGCAGCGCTCGATGATGACGTTCCTGAACACCTTCAGGCGGGTCGGCGGCGCCTTCGCCATCGACGACGAGGGCATCAGGTTCTGGCACCCGGGCGGCCCGCTGAACGCCATCGCACTGGAGACCGACGTCCACCCGGGCTTCCAGACCGACTGGCAGCAGCCGCTCGTGGTGGCCCTCACCCAGGCGTCCGGGCTGTCGATCGTGCACGAGACGGTCTACGAGTCCCGGCTCGGCTTCACCTCGGCTCTGGGCCAGATGGGCGCACACATCCAGCTGTACCGCGAGTGCCTGGGCGGCAGCGCGTGCCGGTTCGGGCAGCGCAACTTCCTGCACTCGGCCGTGGTGTCGGGGCCGACGAAACTGGAAGGCGCCGATCTGGTGATCCCGGACCTGCGCGGCGGCTTCTCGTACCTGATCGCGGCGCTCGCCGCGCAGGGCACCTCGCGGGTGCACGGCATCGATCTGATCAACCGGGGCTACGAGAACTTCCTGGCCAAGCTGGAAGGCCTGGGGGCGCACATCGAGCTGCCGGCCGCCGCCGTGCCCGCGCCTGCCGGTTCCACGCCCGCCGTGGCGGTCGCCTGAGGCGGCTCGCTCGGCCCGCGGGCCGAAGGCAAACGGAAGGGCGGCCGTCCCCGGCACCGGGGAGGCCGCCCTTCCAGGCGTCCAGGGGGCTTACTTGCCCTTGGCGGCTTCCTTGAGCTTCGAGCCCGCGGAGACCTTCACGCTGTAACCGGCCGGAATGTTGATCGGCTCGCCGGTCTGCGGGTTGCGGGCGGTGCGGGCGGCACGGTGAGTGCGCTCGAAGGTCAGGAAGCCGGGGATCGTGACCTTCTCGTCGCCCTTGGCCACGATCTCGCCGACGGTCTCAGCGAACGCGGCCAGAACGGCGTCGGCGTCCTTACGGGTCACCTCTGCACGGTCGGCCAGGGCGGCCACCAGCTCACTGCGGTTCATATCTGTACTCCCGTGTTCTTTCTGCCATGGGGGCGCGAGCTCGAAGCTGTTGCTGTGTGCCTCACTGCCCAGGTGTGCATCCTGCCCCCATATATGGGCGGAAAGCCAATCGCCTGCCCGCGCGAGTCGCGGAAAAAGCGTTGCGGCACCGCGGGGATGACGGATTGTCGTCACATGCTCGACGCTCGGAATACGAATCCGGGCGTTTCCCGTCTCACAGCCCCTGGGTCGCCGGGGCGGCCGCGGCGGCGGACACCGCGGGGCCCTGCGCCCTCGCCGCGTCGCGTACGGCGTCGGCGACGGCACCCGCCACCTTGTCGTTGAAGACGCTGGGGATGATGTAGTTCGCGTTGAGCTCGGCGTCGGCGACGACGGCCGCGAGCGCCCGGGCGGCGGCCAGCATCATGTCGGTGTTGACCGTGCGGGACTGTGCGTCCAGCAGGCCGCGGAAGACACCCGGGAAGACCAGCACGTTGTTGATCTGGTTGGGGAAGTCGCTGCGGCCCGTGGCGACCACGGCCGCGGTCTGCCTGGCCACCGACGGGTCCACCTCGGGGTCCGGGTTGGCCAGCGCGAAGACGATGGCGTTGTCGGCCATCGCCGCGACGTCGGCGCCGTCCAGCACGTTGGGCGCGGACACGCCGATGAAGACGTCGGCCCCGGCGACTGCCTGCTTCAACGTGCCCGTCGCGCCCTCGGGGTTGGTGTTGTCGGCGATCCAGCGCAGCGCCGACCCGGCGGGCGCGTCGACCAGGTCCTCGCGGCCGGCGTGCACCACGCCGTGGATGTCGGCGACCACCGCGTGCTTCACGCCCGCCGCGATCAGCAGCTTGAGGATCGCCGTACCGGCGGCGCCGGCCCCCGACATGACGACCCGTAGGTCGCCGATCTGCTTGCCGACCACCCGCAGCGCGTTGGTCAGCGCGGCGAGCACCACGATGGCGGTGCCGTGCTGGTCGTCGTGGAAGACCGGGATGTCCAGCGCCTCGCGCAGCCTGGCCTCGATCTCGAAGCAGCGCGGCGCGGAGATGTCCTCCAGGTTGATGCCGGCGAAGCCGGGGGCGATGGCCTTGACGATCGTCACGATCTCGTCGGTGTCCTGCGTGTCCAGGCACAGCGGCCAGGCGTCGATCCCGGCGAACCGCTTGAAGAGCGCCGCCTTGCCCTCCATGACCGGCAGCGCGGCCTTCGGCCCGATGTTGCCGAGGCCCAGCACCGCGGAGCCGTCGGTGACCACGGCGACGCTGTTGCGCTTGATGGTCAGCCGGCGGGCGTCCTCGGGGTTCTCAGCGATGGCCATGCAGACCCGGGCGACCCCGGGGGTGTAGATCATGGACAGGTCGTCACGGTTGCGGATCGGGAGCTTGGACTGCATCTCGATCTTGCCGCCGAGGTGCATCAGGAACGTACGGTCGGAGACCTTGCCGATCACGACACCCTCGATGCCGCGCAGCTTGCCGACGATCTCGTTGGCATGCTCGGTGGAGCTCGCGGCGACCGTGACGTCGATCCGCAGCCGCTCGTGCCCCGACGCGGTGACGTCCAGACCCGTGACCGATCCGCCGGAGGACTCCACGGCGGTGGTCAGCGCGCTGACCGCGGTCCCGCCTGCGGGGACCTCCAGTCGCACCGTGATCGAGTAAGAGACGCTTGGCGCCGTTGCCATGACGACCTTCTTCCGGTTCCTGCTGAGGGTGGTTCGTACCCGTGGAAGACTACTTCCACGATGTGAAGGCGCGGCAACACCCCGGTTTTGCCCTCCGCGGGAAGAGTCTCCGCCCACCGTTTGTTAGCCTGATTACGACACCGGCCCGATCCAAGCCCCCGGGCCCAACCTTAGGCGCTTCGAGCGCCCACTTGCCGCGAGGCGAGCATGGCGGGTCGGTGTCACCTACTTCGACCTTCAGGCCCCCGCCGGGGGCCTGAAGGCGTTTCCGCCCCGGCCCCCGCGCCGGCGGCGGCGGGTGGATCAGGTCAGCGGCCTGAGCAGGTCGGGGACCCCGGCCGAGTCGGGGGCGTCGCGGTCGCCCGCGAGCACCGTGAGCCGCTGCGTCGCCCGCGTCAGCGCCACGTACAGCACCCGCAGCCCCGCGGGGGACTCCTCCGCGATCTCCGCGGGCGACACGACGACCGTGGCGTCGTACTCCAGGCCCTTGGCCTCGAGGCTGCCCAGCGCGACGACCCGCTCGCCCAGGCCCTCCAGCCAGCCGCGGGCCTGCGCCCGCCGGTTCATGGCGACCACGACACCGACGGTCCCGTCGACCTCGTCCAGCAGCCGCGCTGCCGAGGCCCGCACGCTCGCGCCCAGGTCCGGTCCCGCGACCTCGTAGCGCGGCACCACGCCCGTGGAGCGGACCGCACGCGGCGACTCCATCCCCGGCATGGCGAGCGCCAGCACCGTCGAGGCGACCTCGGCGATCTCCGCCGGGTTCCGGTAGTTGACAGTGAGCGTGAAGCGGCGGCGCGGCCGGCTGCCCAGCGCCTCGTCCCGCGCCCTTGCCGCCTCCTCCACGTCCGACCAGGAACTCTGCGCCGGGTCCCCGACGATCGTCCAGGTGGCCGTACGCCCGCGGCGGCCGACCATCCGCCACTGCATCGGCGTCAGGTCCTGCGCCTCGTCCACGATGACGTGGGCGTACTCGGTGCGCTCCTCGTCCAGCCGCTCCGCGCGACCGCGCCGCCCGCCGGGCATCCGGTCGGCGTAGGTGGTGACCTCGTCGAGGCCTGTCAGCTCGTCGAGCGGGTCGGCCTCGCGGCGCTTGGGCCTGGGCGCGGGGCCGAGCAGCGTCTCCAGCTCGTCCAGCAGCGCCACGTCGTGCGCGCTCGCACCCTCCCTGCGCAGCGACCGCGCCACCCGCCGCACCTCCGGCGGCGACAGCACCCGGCGCGCCCAGCGCGCCAGCCGCTTCTCGTCCGCGAGCGAGGCCAGCACCCCGCGCGGCTCCAGCACCGGCCACCAGGCGTCGAGGAAGTCGATGAAGTCCTGCTCGGTGGAGATGTCCTCGTCGAAGCCCTGCCGCTCCTCCGCGGCGAGTTCTGCGTCGTCGAAGCGCCGGCCGGTCTTGCGCCACAGCATGTCGAGCAGCAGCCGCCGGGCGCGCGGACGCAGCAGGTTCACCGGTGCGGTGCCGCCCAGCGCGTTGTGCCGCACATCGGACAGCTCGCCGGCCGACAGCTCCACCCGCCGCCCGAAGGCGACCACCCGCAGCGTCGCGGGGGCGCTGCCCGGCTGGTCGAGGCAGCCGCGGGCCGCGTTGCGCAGCACCTTCTGCATCCGCAGGGACCCCTTGACACGGGCCGTGGCGGGCTCGTCGTAGAGGTCGGCGGTCACCCCGTCGACCAGCGAGCCGACCGCCCTGATCGCGACCTGCCCCTCCTCGCCGAGCGAGGGCAGCACACCCTCGGTGTAGGCGACGAGCAGCGGCGTGGGGCTGACGCACAGGATGCCGCCCGCGTAGCGCCGCCGGTCCTGGTAGAGCAGATACGCCGCCCGGTGCAGGGCCACCGCCGTCTTGCCGGTGCCAGGACCGCCGGTCACCTCGGTGACGGACGCGGCGGGCGCCCTGATCACCAGGTCCTGCTCGGCCTGGATGCTGGACACGATGTCCCGCATCGTGTGCGTCCTGGCCTGGCCCAGCGCCGCCATCAGGGCACCGTCACCGACCACCGGGAGTCCGGTGGTCAGCTCCGGGCGCAGCAGGTCGTCCTCGACGCCCAGCACCCGGCGGCCCTTGGACCTGATGACCCTCCGCCTGACCACCCGGCCGGGCGCGACGGGCGTCGAACGGTAGAAGGGCGCGGCTGCCGGCGCCCGCCAGTCGATGACCAGCGGGGCGTAGTCGGTGTCCAGCACGCCGATCCTGCCGATGTGCAGGGTCTCGGCGATGTCGGCCGTCGCGTCCTCGCGGATCGCGTCGTCGGCCGGGTCGACGGAGGTGAAGGCGCCGTCCGCGCCCTTCTTGCCGTCCTTGCCGCGCAGCAGGTCCACCCTGCCGAACAGGAAGTCCTCGAACTCGCTGTTCAGCCGGTTCAGGTGCACCCCGGCCCTGAAGACCTGCGCGTCCCGCTCGGCGAGCGCGCCGGGGGTGCCCACCTGGCCCCTTTTGGCGGCGTCGTTCATCAGGAACTCCGCCTCGTGGATCTTCTCCTCCAGGCGGCGGTACACGCGGTCGAGGTGCTCCTGCTCGACGGCGATCTCCCGTTCCCTGACCCCGCCGCCCCCCTGCCGGTCCTGAATTGCGGTCTGCGCGGCCACGCAGGACCCCCTTCGTCATGTACGTCATGCGCCGCCCCGCGCGAACCGATCCGCGCGAGGGGCAGCCTGCAACCGTACGCGACCTGCGCGCTTCTGCCCACCCGGCGCCTCCGGCAAGGTCCGCGAATTCGCCCCGCGGGAGTCACCGTCAGGCGTTGCGCAGCGCCGGTCCCGTACGGCGGCGGTGCCGGGCGACCCGCTCCCGGTTGCCGCACACCTCGCTGCTGCACCACCGGCGGCGGCGCCCCCTCGAGGTGTCCAGGTAGACAAGGGCGCAGTTCTCGCCCTCGCAGCGGCGCAACTGGGAGCGGGCGAGGGGGTCGGTGAACAGGTCCACCGCGTCCCGCGCCACGGCAGCGAGCAGGCCCGCCGCGTCGAGTGGCGCCGCCAGTGCCCTGGTCAGGGCGCCGTCGTCGCCCACCACGGCCCGCGGTGCGGGCGGGGCGGCGGCCTGTGCGGCCTCGTTCAGCCCGGCCACCGCCTCCGGCGGCGGTGCGGTGCCGGCGAGCTGGGCGGCCACCAACGCCTCCAGGTGCCTGCGGAGGTCCTTCAGGCCCCGCGCCCAGTCCTGGTCCGCGGCCACCGGTGTCCCCCGCGGGACCAGCCCCGTGCCGTACACCCAATCGACCACGCGCTCGACCCGGTCGAGCCGCTCTCCCACGGGTCGCGCCATCCGCGTCGCCACCAGGTCAAGACACACCCGCCCCCCGTCGAACCTCAACTCCCCCATCGCCCCCTCCCTCTCATCCGTCGCCGCCCCCAGAGTGCCGGTACCTCCCGGTCGGGGGCTAGAACCCTGCATCACCGTGCCGTGAGCTTCTGCCCCTTCCCCGGCCGGCAAATGCGGCTCCCCCGCTCCCGGCCACGGATGACGGCCTCTCCCGGCGGGCACCGCCCCGCCGTGGCCGGACCCGGCTCCTCCCCGGGCTCCCGGGTGCCCTCGGCAGCACGCCGGTGGGTGCCCCCAGGCGATACCTCGGGGCTGAGCCGGGCGGGGCCCGGGGGCCGGGCGCCCGGCGGGTCGCGGCGCTCGGAAGGGGGTACCGGCGCGACCGCGGCGGGCAATGCCTGGCCCGCGGAGCAGCGTCGTGGCGACGGCCACGAACGCCGTACTCGGGGGAGGCACCCCCGGGGCGCGGGCGCGGTGTCCCCCGAGGCGCCGGGTGCGGCGTCGTCCGGGCGCGGCCGGGAGGGGTCAGACGGCGTCCGAGGCGTATTTGTCGGCGTGCGGGTCGAGGGAGAGCCGATAGCCCCGCTTGACCACCGTCTGGATCAGCTTCGGCGACCCCAGGGCCGTGCGCAGCCGCGCCATCGCCGTCTCGACGGCGTGCTCGTCCCGCCCCGCCCCCGGCAGCACGCGCAGCAGGTCGGCCCGGGAGACGACCCAGCCGGGGCGCCGGGCGAGGGCCCGCAGGAGGGCCATCCCGGCCGGCGGCACCGGCCGCAGGGTGCCGTCCACGACAGCCGCCTGCCCGCGGATCTCGACCTGGTGGCCGGCCACCGGCAGCGGGCGTACCCGCCCCGGCAGCTCCCTGGCGAGGAGTTGCACCAGCGGCCCGAGCCTGAACCGCTCGGGTTGCAGCGTGGGCACGTCGTGCGCCTGCAGCGGCATCGCCGTCATCGGCCCGACGCACGCGACGAGCACGTCACGCCGGAAGGCGGTGATCAGGTCGTCGAGCCGTCCGCGCTGGCCCGCGCGGCCCAGCAGCGACGCCGCCGCGGGCGCGCTGGTGAAGCTCACCGCGTCGAGCGAGCGCGCGAACACCGCGTCGAGCAGCCGGTCGACGGGCCCGAGGTCCTCCGGCGGCATCCAGCGGTAGACGGGTACGGCCACCACCCGCGCCCCGGCCACCCGCAGGGACTCGATGAAACCGGGCAGCGGCTCCCCGTGCAGCTGCACGGCGACGCGCCGCCCGTCGACGCCCTCCTCGAGGAGCCGTTCCAGCACCTCCGCCATGGATTCCGAGGCGGGCGACCACGCCTCGGTGAGCCCGGCCGCGCGGACCGCGCCGCGTACCTTCGGGCCGCGGGCGAGGAGTTCGACGCCTGCCAGCCGCCGCAGCAGCGCGTCGCCGAGCCCCCACCCGTCGGCGGCCTCGATCCAGCCGCGGAAGCCGATCGCCGTGGTGGCGACGACGATGTCGGGTGCGTCGTCGAGCAGCTGCTTGGTGGTGGCCAGCAGCTCCGCGTCGTCGGGCAGCGGCACGATCCGCAGCACCGGTGCCCGCAGCACGGCCGCGCCGCGCCGTTCGAGGAGCGCGGCCAGTTCGTCGGCGCGGCGGGCCGCCGTCACTCCGACGGTGAATCCCGCCAGCGGTGCGACCGCCCCGGGTCCGCCGTTCCCGCTCGCCTGCTGCGCCTGCATCGTTCCGCCCCACTCTGCTGCCGGATTTCCGTTCGCGTCCCGCCACCCCGCCGGGTACCGGCATCGTCGCAAGGCGGGGTGACGGGTTCGGTTCGCCGGGATTTCCCGGGTGTTACGTACCTGTCCGCCCCGCTCACACCTCCGCGTAGGCTGCCGCGCCGGTGGGGGCGCTCTGCTCGGCGCCGGCCGCCGGGCCCGCCGCCCGTCGCAGGTATACGGCCCAGGTGACCACGAAGCAGATCCCGTACCAGGCCAGGAAGGACACGAAGGCGGGTGTGCCGGACTTGGTGTCGAGGAAGCTCTCGCGGAAGGCCAGGTTGATGCCGACTCCGCCGAGCGCGCCGACCGCGCCGATCAGGCCCATGGACGCGCCGGACAGCCGCCGCCCGTGCGCTGCCGCGGCCTCCCCTGTGAGGCCCTTGGCCTCGGCCTTCTTCTGGAAGATGCCGGGGATCATCTTGTACGTGGACCCGTTGCCGAGGCCGCTGAGCACGAACAGCGCGATGAAGCCGGGCAGGAAGAGGCCGAGCGACTTCTGCTGCGACGCCATGACGACGACGCCGGTCGCGGCGGCCATGGCCAGGAAGTTCCACAGGGTGATCCGCGCACCGCCGAAGCGGTCGGCGAGCCGGCCGCCGAGCGGGCGGATGAGCGAGCCGAGCAGCGGTCCGATGAAGGTCAGGTAGGCGGCGTGCAGCGGGGTGCGGCCGAACTGGTTCTGCAGCACGAGGCCGAAGGCGAAGCTGTAGCCGATGAAGGAGCCGAAGGTGCCGATGTAGAGGATCGCCATGATCCAGGTGTGCGGGTCCTTCGCGGCGTCGATCGCGGCCCCGGTGTCGTTGCTGACCGCCGTGAGGTTGTCCATGTAGAGCGCGGCGAGCGCGGCGGCGACCACGATCAGCGGGATGTACACGGCGAGGACGACCCGGGGGTGGCCGGCGCCCGCTGTCGCGATGACCAGCAGGCCGACCAGCTGGATCGCGGCGACGCCGATGTTGCCGCCGCCGGCGTTGAGGCCGAGCGCCCAGCCCTTCTCACGCAGCGGGTAGAAGGAGTTGATGTTGGTCATGGAGGAGGCGAAATTGCCGCCGCCGACGCCGGTGAGGGCCGCGACCACCATCAGGGTGCCGTAGGAGACCCCGGGCTTCATCACGACGGCCGCGGTGACGGTCGGGATCAGCAGCAGCAGCGCGCTGGCGATCGTCCAGTTGCGGCCGCCGAATTTCGCCACCGCGAAGGTGTACGGCACCCGCAGCACCCCGCCGACCAGCGTCGGCATCGCCACGAGGAAGAACTTCCCCGCGGGATCCACGTGGTATTCGGGGCCCATGAACAGCACCATCACCGACCACAGGCTCCAGATGGAGAAGCCGATGTGCTCGGACAGCACGGAGAAGACCAGATTCCGCAGCGCGACCTGCCTGCCGCCGCCCTCGCGCCAGAACCTCTCGTCCTCGGGGTCCCACTGCTCGATCCACCGGCCGGTCCATCGACTCATGGTGCCTCCCTGTGACCTGGTTCCCGCCTGCTGCCGGGTGTTGCCCCGACAGTAGGCACGGCACGTTACCTCTTCGTGCTCGCAGGTCACATGAGCGCAACCGCGACCTCATTCGGTGCGGAGGGGCGTTGTGAGGCCGGAAACGCCGAACGGCGCCCCCCGGCTGGGAGGCGCCGTCCGGCGCATGGGATGAGTGGAGATGGCGGGAATCGAACCCGCGTCCTGTGGTGCGGAATCAGGGCTTCTCCGAGCGCAGTCCGCTGTGCTTTTCTCGGCCCCGGCAGTCACGCGGACAAGCCGCCGACGGGCCCAGTCACTGTTTGATTTCCTTACCGGACCCGCGACCGGTCCGGTAAGTTTAGATCCCTTGATGATGCCAGGATCCGGGTCGGGATCACCCCCGGGCTGACACTTCGCAAGTCGCTACTTAGGCAGCGAGGGCGAAGGAATCGCGCTTGGTGTTGGCGATTATTGGTTGCGACATATGGTTAACGAGATCATTGCCGCTTCCTCGGCTCGCTTCCCCTGCTTCGACATCCCCAGTCGAAACCGATCATCCCCATGTGGTGTTTTCAATGTGCACACCGGGCTCACCATGGCCCGGTGCTGCTGACTCCATCGTACGTGATCAGCGCGCGGCACGGCCAGCGTATTCCCGCGGCGTCGGCCGTACGGGTCAGCTGTACGGGTCAGCCGCGCCGGGTCGTACTCGGGCCCGCGGTCGCCTGACCGGTCAGGAGCGCTGGCGGCGGCGGGCCGCGGAGACCGCGCGGTCCGACTCACGGCGGTCCTGCTTCTCCCGCAGCGTCTGGCGCTTGTCGTACTCCTTCTTGCCCTTCGCGAGCGCGATCTCGACCTTCACCCGGCCGTCCTTGAAGTACAGCACCAGCGGCACGATGGTGTGGCCGGTCTCCTGGGTCTTGTGGACCAGCTTCTCGATCTCGGCGCGGTGCAGCAGCATCTTCCGCTTCCTGCGCGCCGAGTGGTTGGTCCAGGTGCCCTGGGTGTACTCGGGGATGTGCACGTTGTGCAGCCACGCCTCGCCGTCGTCGAGCTGGGCGAAGCCGTCGACGAGCGACGCGCGGCCCATGCGCAGCGACTTGACCTCGGTGCCGGTGAGCACCAGGCCTGCCTCGTAGGTGTCGAGGATCAGGTAGTCGTGTCGCGCCTTCTTGTTCTGCGCGATGATCTTGCGACCGGTCTCTTTTGCCATAGCCCCGTCATTCTCCCACTAGGAGGGGGTGCCCAGGCCAGCGATTACTTCGCGTGCCTCGACGGCGGGATCCTCGCCGCCGGTCACCTGGACGTCGGGCTCGATGCCCCGGCCGTCGACGCCGCGGCCGTCCGGCAGGCTGTAGTGGCCGACGGTCAGCTCGGCGACCGAGCCGTCCGGCAGCGTGCTGGGCATCTGCACCGAGCCCTTGCCGAAGGTGCGCGAGCCGACGACGACCGCCCGGCCGCGGTCCTGGAGCGCCCCCGCCAGCATCTCGGCGGCGCTCATGGTGCCGCCGTCCACCAGCACGACCAGCGGCTCGGAGCTGGCGCCGCCGGCGGTGGCGTACAGCGCCTGCTGCCGGCCGTGCACGTCGTAGGTGGCGACGAGGCCGCCGTCGAGGAAGGCGGACGCCACGGAGACGGCCTCCTCGACCAGGCCGCCGGAATTGCCGCGCAGGTCGAGCAGCACCCCGTGCTTCGCGGTCCGCACCGCGGCCCGCACCTGCTCGCCGGTGCCCAGGGTGAAGGCGTCGATGGCGATGTCGGTGGGGCCGTCCTGGCCGCCGGGGCTGCTGACGGTGACCGCCTCGGTGGCCAGGGTGGCCCGCTGCATGGTGACGGTCCAGTCGCGGTCCGCCCGCCGCATGCGGAGCGTGACGGTGCTGCCGGGCACGTTGCCGCCGCGCAGGTCGGCGACGACCTCGGTGACGGCGAGGCCGTTGCACATGGTGGAGTCGATGGAGTCGAGCACGTCGCCGACCCGGATGCCCGCGCGCTGCGCGGGGCTGCCCGACTGCACCCGGGCGATCTGGATCCGGCCGCCGTCGATCCGCCGCACCCACAGGCCGACGCCCACGTAGCGCCCGTCCAGCGCCTCCTGGAGGCCGGCGTACTCCTGCGCGGTGTAGAAGGAGGACCAGCGGTCGCCGCTGCGGCTGACCAGCTTCTGCACGGTCTTCGCGCCGACCTTGCCCTGGGCGATCTCCTGGGCGATGCGTTCGCTGTCGACCGGTACGCGGTCGGCGTCCGTACCGGCCCTGTTCGAGGGGGCCTTGGCGTCGGCGGCACCGCTCGCGCCGTCCGTGGGCGCCGTCTTGGCGCCGTCGTGGCCGGATTCCGCGGCCGGGGCGGCCGCGATACGGCTCCTGGGCCGCTGCTGGGGCTCCGCCAGGCTGCCCGCCGCGGCGCCGGTGGCGAGCAGGGTGCCGAAGACCAACGTCAGGGTCGCCCCGCGGCGGATGCGGCGGGGCGTCCCGAACAGCAACGGGCCGGACATGGCGGGAAGTCTAGGCCAGAAACGGTCGTCGTACGGAAAGAAACGACGACCGCCGGACGGCCCGGCGAGCCATCGCGCCGGGCCCGGTCAGACCCTCAAGTACCGCCGCAGCGCGATGAACGCGGCAAGCGCGGGCATCAGGAAGCCGATCAGCAGCACCAGCGGCAGCACTTGGACGACCGAGTCCCAGCCGAGGAAGGACACCAGCGGGATCTTGTCCTGGAGCTTGAGGCCGGCGTCGATCATGAAGTACCGCCCGCCGAGCAGCATCACGCAGGCGACCGCGGCGCCGACGAGGCCGGCGAAGGCCGCCTCCATGATGAAGGGCATCTGGATGTAGAAGCTGGAGGCGCCCACCAGCCGCATGATGCCGGTCTCCCGGCGGCGGCTGAAGGCCGACACCCGCACGGTGTTGATGATCAGCAGCATCGCGACGGTCAGCATGAACGCCAGCACCACGTATGCCGCGGTGGTCATACCGTTCAGCAGCGAGAACAGGTTCTTCAGCACCGCCCGCTGGTCCTCGACCGACTGCACGCCGGGACGCCCCTGGAAGGCGCTGGCGATGACGGTGAACTTCGTCGGGTCCTTGAGCTTGACCCGGTAGTTCTCCGGCATCTGGTCGGGGGTGATGGAGGCGGCCATCGGCGAGTTCTTGAACTGCTGCTGGTAGTTCTTGTAGGCGCCCTCGGCGCTCTCGTAGTAGACCTTCTCCACGATCGGGAGCTTCTTGAGGTCCGCGAGGATCTGCTTCTTCTGGTCGTCGGTCACCGCGCCCTTGGCGCAGCTGGGCGTGGAGCCCGCGTCGCTCTTGTTGCACATGTAGACGGTGACCTGGACCTTGTCGTACCAGTAGCCCTTCATCGAGTCGACCTGCTTGTTGGCCAGCAGGGCGCCACCGGCGAGGGCGAGCGAGAGCGCCACGGAGATGATCACGGCGAAGGTCATCGTCAGGTTGCGACGGAGGCCGACGCCGATCTCCGACAGGAAGAACTGGAGACGCATGGGGGTCGAGGTTCCTTTCGGAAGGGGGGACGGTGTCCTGCGGCCTGCCGGCTAGTGCTGGTAGCCGTAGACACCGCGCGACTGGTCGCGAACCAGCCGCCCCTTCTCCAGTTCGATGACGCGCTTGCGCATCTGGTCGACGATGTTCTGGTCGTGGGTGGCCATCACCACGGTGGTGCCGGTCCTGTTGATCCGGTCCAGCAGCCGCATGATGCCGACCGACGTCTGCGGGTCGAGGTTTCCCGTCGGCTCGTCCGCGATCAGCAGCATGGGCCGGTTCACGAACGCGCGGGCGATCGCCACCCGCTGCTGCTCACCACCGGACAACTCACCCGGCATCCGGTCCTCCTTGCCGGCCAGGCCGACCAGGTCGAGGACCTCGGGCACCGTCTTGCGGATGGTGCCGCGGGCCTTGCCGATCACTTCGAGCGCGAAGGCGACGTTCTGGGCCACCGTCTTGTTCGGCAGCAGCCGGAAGTCCTGGAAGACCGTGCCGAGCTGGCGCCGCATGTGCGGGACCTTCCAGTTCGACAGCCGGGCCAGGTCCTTGCCGAGCACGTGCACCATGCCGGTGTCGGTGCGCTCCTCACGGAGGATGAGCCGCAGGAACGTCGACTTGCCCGAGCCCGACGAGCCGACCAGGAAGACGAACTCACCCTTCTCGATCTCCAGCGACACATCCCGCAGCGCGGGACGGTTCTGCTTGGGGTATGTCTTGGTGACGTTGTCGAATCGGATCACGTTCGCACCAGGGGTTTGCGGGGAGAGCGGACAGGGGATGAGGGCGACACTACGCGACAGCGCAAGTCGTGCGCAGTCGTCGTAGCGGGTTGGTGGGCCGTCCCACAGGGCATATTCGGGCAAGCCCGTCATTCCCACTCCTGCCGTCCCGCGGGCACGGTGCCCGGGAACCTGGGACAGTGGATACTACGTACGCGGTGCCGCCCGGAGGACTGGAGCAGACCCCCCTCGGGAACGATTCACCCACCGGTAGCGTTCACCGGACGGAGTGAGGAGATCACCATGACAGTCGATCGGCTGGTGTGCGCGAACTGTTCCGGCCCGGTGGCCGAAGGCCGCTGCCCCGTCTGCCGAGCCAACCGCGCCCGCATGCAGCAGGAGCCGGGCTGGTCCTCGATATCGCCCGCGGCACTGATTGCCCTCCTTGTGGCCCTCCTGGCCGTCGTCCTGGTCGTGGAGCACGCCACGGCGTGACCCGCCCGCGCCCGGGATCGGGCGCCCTCGTGTACCCCGTGACCACACCTCCCGGCGACTCGCCGGAATGAGCATCCCGTGGTAGGCGTCGACCCTCACCGCGCGCCAGGCCGGTGCTCCCTTTGCACTCCTTACTCACACCCTTCGCGCTCCTCGCTCCTCTTCCTTTGCGCTCCTCGCGCGGCGCTCCCCGCTGCTGCCCGGGTGGACGGCCCCGGGCAGGACAGCCAGGTGGATCAGTCCGCCAGCGGGACCGCGACGGTGACGGCGCCCCGCATGTCCAGCCATGCCGTGTCGCTGCCGCGTACCAGGCGGAGCACCACGCCGGAGCACGTGGAGCAGCGGGCGGTCAGGCCGGGCCCGCGGGCGTAGACCCGCAGGCCGGCCACCGGGCCGGTGGAGCCGCAGTGCGCGCAGCGGCTGACCGCCGCGGTCACGTCCACGGCGAACAGCTCCGACAGCGGGCCCGCCAGGGCGTTGCCGTCCAGGTAGTCGTCGTGGCCGTCCTCGGGCACGGTCGTGGTCATCTCAACCTCCGCTGGGGCCGAAGCGTTCGGTGCGGATGCGCTGCGGGTCGTGGCCCAGGGCCAGCAGCTGGACCGCGGCCGCCTCCACGAAGCCGGTGGGCCCGCAGACGTAGACCGTGGGTTCGAAGTCCGCGGGCCACCCCCACTGCGCCAGGTCCTCAGGGGTGAGGCGACCGGCAGGCCGGGGCGAACCCTCGGGGGCGGCGCGGGTGTGGATGTAGGTGACGTCGAGGCCCGGAGAGCCGCGGTCCAAGTCCGCCGCGTACAGGCGGTCGGCGGGCTCCCGCAGCGAATACAGCAGCCGGAAGGGCACCCGGCTGCCCGCCGCGTCCCGGGTCCTGATCATGGCCATCAGGGGCACGAGACCAGAGCCGCCCGCGATCAGCAGCACCGGTTCCGTCTGCTCCGGTCGCCACACGAACCAGCCGCCCACCGGCCCGCGGATCTCGATCAGGTCGCCGACCTCAAGGACGTCGGTCAGATACGGCGACACCTCGCCGTCCCCGATCCGCTGCACGGTCAGCTCCACCTTGCCGTCGTCCCGGGTGGACGCGAGGGAGTAGCTGCGCTGCGTGCTGTAACCGTCCTCCGCGGTGAGCCGCACGTCGACGTGCTGGCCCGGCAGGCTTCCGGCCCAGCCGGGCACGTCCAGGAGCAGCGTCTGCGCGGAGGCGGTCTCCGCACGCCGCTCCAGCAGCTCGGCCGCCTGCCAGCGCAGCCGCGTCGCTAGTCGCCCTGGTACCGCTGCTCGCGCCATGGGTCTCCGTAGTCGTGGTAGCCGGCGCTCTCCCAGAACCCCGGTTCGTCGTTCAGGAGGAGCTCGATCCCGCGCACCCACTTCGCGGACTTCCAGAGGTAGAGGTGCGGCACGAGCAGCCGCGCCGGGCCGCCGTGCTCGGGCGCCAGGTCCTCGCCGTCGTAGCGGAAGGCGATCCAGGCCTGGCCGTCACGCAGGTCCTCGAGCGGGAGGTTGGTGGTGTAGCCGCCGTAGGAGTGCACCAGCGCGTACTCCGCCGCCGACCCGACGCCCTCCAGCAGGGTGTCCACCGAGACGCCCTCCCAGTCGGTGCCGAACTTCGACCACTTGGTCACGCAGTGCAGGTCCACCGTCGGGCGCTGGCTGGGCAGCGCCATCAGGTCCGCCCACGACCAGGTGCGACGCTCACCGGTCTCCGCGGCGACCGAGAACTCCCAGTCCTCCCGGGACACCCGCGGTGTCGGCCCCGCCGACAGCACAGGGAAGTCATGGGTCTCGTACTGCCCGGGAGGCAGCTTGTGCCCCGGCTCGGGCCGTCGGCCGTGGAATCCGCGCGAAACGATGGGCATGATCGCTGTCGACCTCCAGCGGGCCGGGCCCGCGAGATACCTGATCCACCGGCGTCCGGACCCGCGCCGACCCGCGCCGGTGCGGCGGACGGCGCGTGCGCCGGCATGCGGCGAAGCGTCTCCAGCCCACGCTAGGCGCGGCCCTCCGAGGCTGCCAGTCGTGGCCGCCCGCCGCGACGCACCGCGGGGGCCCGCGACGGGCGACCGGCGCCGAGCGTCAGGCTTCCATCGCCGCCCGGTCGGACGCGCTGCGCAGCACGCAGAATTCGTTGCCCTCGGGGTCCGCGAGGATCGCCCAGCCCGAACCGTCGGGCTTGCGGTGATCGGCGACGAAGGCCGCGCCGAGAGCCAGCAGCCGCTCCACCTCCTCATCCCGCGAGGTCTCGGGGCGCAGGCACAGGTGGATCCGGTTCTTGCCCGTCTTGGCCTCCGGCACCTGGTTGAAGTGCAGCACCGGCCCGTCCTCCGACAGCAGCACCTGGGCCTCCGGGTCGCCCGGGAAGTCCTCCGGATGCAACGGCCGCCCGGTCACCCCGCTCCAGAACCGCGCCAGCTCATACGCGTCCGCACAGTCGATCGCCACGTTCTGCACCACTGAAACCATGCGCGCGAGCCTCCCCGATTCCGGCCCGAAACGCCACCGGCCGGCGAGGGCTCCTTACAGAAAGTACGGTTTGGCAAGCGAATCCACCGGCACCACAAGGACGCCGCGGCCGATCGGTCCGAGTGCGTCGCGGTAGGCGCACAGGTCATCGGGATCAGAGGTGACGATCATCGCCTGCTCATGGCGTCCGGCCACGACCGCGACAAGGGCGTCCACGGCATCGGGACGCTTCCTGGCGGGCAGTGAGGCCACCGCGGCGACCGCTCCCGCACGCTTGGCGTCATCGACGGTGTGCCCTGCCATGCACACCCCGCACGCCGGAGGTGTGCGGTCGGCCGCGAAGACGGTGCAGGTGGGCAGGACGCGGCTCAGCGCCGTCCAGTGACCCGGCTGGGGACGCCACGCCTGCGCGAGCACTGGCACCAGCACGACAGGGGGATGCTGCCCGGGCCGCGCCACAAGCCGGTTGTGGAACTCGTGGGCGTCGGGGTCACGCCGCTCCAGCGCGATCAGCGCACCCGTGTCGTAGACACAGACCGTCACGCGGCAGCGCCACGCGTGCGCCGGGCGGCTTCCGCATCGGCCGCGTCCAGAAACGCGTCCACAGCGGAGGTCTGCTCCGGCGAACTCTCCGGCATGTCCGCGGCCGGCGCCTCCTCGGCCGCCTGGTTGAGCCGGTCGATCTCCGCGAAGCCCTGGGTTACGCGGTCCATCCGCGCCACCTCCGCGAGCGCGGCGATCCGGAGGAACGCGGACAGGTCCAGCCCCATGGCATCAGCGGCTGCCCGGATCGCTTCCTCTTCTTCCGCCTCGAGCGTCAGAGTCATGCGGTGCTTCGCCATGGCCACAGCGTATGACGCCGTAGGACGCACGGGCAACCGACCCGGCCACGAGCGTGCGACCGGCTCTCTCCCCACCTCGACCGCACGCCCCCGCATTTCCGGGGCACCCTCACCGCGCGGGTGGCCAGCGCAGTGCGAGCATGTCGCTTGGGGAACCCTGCGAGAACCCGGCGTTCACCACCGTGTCCCGGAAGACCTCGTAAGGCCACTCCTCGACACCTCCCGGCTGTGCCCCTTCACCACAGACCAAGCCGCGCAACAGCCAGCCCGGTCCGTCGGATCCGATGAACCGCACGGCCATCACGTCGGCCGAGCCGTCCCTCTTGCGCACCGGCTGCTCGGCCCTGACCTCGCTCCCGACCGCGCCCGCCCACTCCGTCGCCGTACCGCCGGAAGCGAGCACAGCATCGCGGAGTTGGCCCCGGACGATGTCCCAGGGCCGTTCGACAGAAGCCCGGAACGCCTGCAACTGCAGTGCCGTCCGCTCCCCGAACAGGGTCACCGCGACAACCGTGCCTCCGCCACGGGCGTCCATCGGGTCCAACCTGACGTCAGGACCTGATGTCTCCCCGTTCCGCACGACGGAACCACCGCATCGAAAAAACATAGGCCAGCCATCACAGGAATTAGCGAGACTTTCCCACTTCCTCTGCTTTTGTTCCCAAATTACCTACGCCCCGTACCCGGGTGCAGCGATAAGCGCCGACTCGAAGTACCGCCCATCGTCATCGCCAGAGATCTCGGGAAGTGTCCTTCTCCAAAGCCCGATGAAGACGTCGGGAGCCATAACATTCAACCCATCGTCTTCGATTTCGAGCTGGAACATTTCGGATAGCCGCGAGATAACGACGTCGGCAGGTTCCTCGAACAGAGACAGTCCGCGGAAGGTGACCTGAACGTTTTCGTCGGGGCGGAACAGCTCAATGGCACGCACTACTCCACGGGGATCGAAATCAAGAGAAATCGACAGCTGGGAGTCATAGTGAGCAAATCCCTTATTCCTGACCTCCCCCACTGCGGGGGGAACGAACCCCGGCAGTTCCCTGAGGGCCTGCTCGGCGGCTTCGATCGGCATGCCGATCTGCAGGCTGCCAAATCCCCGGGGAGGGTCGAGATCGATGACCATGAATCGCCTCCAGGACGGTACCTGCGGTGGCCTACCACAGGGTCAGTTGCACGTGAACTTGTTGAGGGACGCCGCGCAGCGCTTGGTACTGCGCGTTTCCACTTAGGCCGCCAATCATATCGCCGATGGCGTTGTTGTACTTTCCGGGGAAGCGCGTAAGGACGTCATTGATGTCATTCATCATGGCTGCATCGATGCGGCCGGAGTTTACGAGATCCGTCTGCATCATCCTCCAGGCTTTGGGCTCCGCGCGACTGCCCTGCCCCGTCGACCACACCTGCCGATGGTCCGCCTTTTCCATCCGGATTGCCGGTCCCTTGCCGTACGAGATGGCACTTCCGGTCGAGGCATCTTGCGGCATGTGATTGATCTCTTGGGGGCCGTTAAAGCCCGGCTGGTTCGCCGGCTTCAGGCTGCCATGCGTCCCACCGACGTTACTTCCACCGCAGTTGTGGACCAGGACCGGCGTGGCCCCCGCCAGGACATAGTACGAGTGGAGGTCCGCGACCGTGAGGTCGTAGGTGACCGCTTGGCGGTGGTAGTTGCGGACCGTGGCGACGGTGACCGTGGTGCCGTCGGGCTGGCGGAGGTGGGTGCCGGGGGTGAGGGACTGGGCGTCGGTCCAGCGGTGGTGGGTGGCGTCCCAGAAGGGGTGGTGCCAGGTGGTGGTCAGGTGGGCGGGCGGGGCGTTGGGCCGGGCGTCGTCGGTGGTCAGGGTGAGGTCGGTGAAGTCCTGGTCGGTGTGGGTGACGATGACCTTGAGGACCTTCTCCGGGCGGGTCACGCCGGTCTGCGGGTCGGTCGCCTGGACCGTGTCACCCGCCTTGAACTGGGAGATGGCCTTCGTCTCCCCGCCGGCCAGGGAGACCGGGGTGTCGGCGAGGAAGCTGTGCACGGAGCATGACGGCGCCGGGCTCGGGGCCTCCTTCGCGGCCGCGTCCGCCGCGGCGTCCGCGTCGTTCATCGCCGCCGCCGAGGCAGCCTCACGTTTCGCGGCCAGGACGTCTTCCGCGACGTTCACCGCTTCCTGGGTGTCCTTGACGAGGCTTTCCGCCTTCTCCACCTCGCGCCAGACCTTGAACGCCTTGACCCCGACCTTGAAGGCCTTGAAGACCTTCGTCCACGGGACGCTGCCGAGGGCTGTGTTGATGCAGCCCATCACGTTGCCCTCGGTGAAGCAGCTGATCGCGTCGTTCACGCCGATGAGGTCGCCGACCAGGTGGACGATCTTGCTGACCAGGCCCTCCTTGTGCGCCCTGGCCGCGGCGGCGACGTGGTTCGCGGTGTCGGCGGCGCGCTGGGCGGCCGCGGCATCGTCGTGCGCCTTCTGGGTGCTCGCGGACGCGCTTGGCTTGCTCGACCCGCCGCCGCCACCGCTGCTGTCGTTGCCGCTGCCCGGCTGATGCGCCCGCTTGTCGCCGAAGACGAACTGGCCGTTGTGGTAGTGGCACTCGTAGTAGAGGCAGTCCTCCGGCTGGTTTCCGCTCGGATCGGACAGCGTGACGGGGCTGTTGTCCGAGTAGGCGTAGGCGTTCAGCGACTGCGGGTCGCCTGGTGCGAGGATCGGGTCTGGGGTCAGGAAGCGGCCGGTGGTGGCGACGATCTGACGGTACTCGTGCCCCCGCAGGTCGCCACGCCCTGACGGCGCTCAGCGCACAGAGGGCGGGGCCGGAACGCGTCGTGCGTTCCGGCCCCGCCCCTATGGTGCCTGTGCGTGCTGTGCGTCAGGCCACGTTGCGGCGGCCGGCCGCCAGGCGCGGGCTGAAGCGGAAGCCGATGCCGCCGGCGATCAGGGTCGCGGCGCCGATCAGCAGGAAGGTCGTGCCGTTCGAGCCGGTCTCGGCGAGCTGGCTCGTGGTGTCGCCCTGCGGGACCTGCTGGGTGTTGTCGGTGCTGGGGTTGTTGTTACCGCAGTCGACACTGTCCCCGGTCAGGGTGCAGGTGTTGTTGTTGCCGTTCGGGTTGGTACCGCTCGGCGACGTCGGGTTCGAGGAGGAGCCACCGTTGGCGTTGCCGCTGGTGGTGCCGGTGGACGGCTGGCCAGGTGTGGTCGGCTCACCCGTCGGGTCGGTCGTCGGGTCCGTGGTGGGATCCGTGGTCGGGTCCGTGGTCGGATCCGTCGTGGGGTCGGTCGTCGGGTCCGTGGTGGGATCCGTGGTCGGGTCCGTGGTCGGATCCGTCGTGGGGTCCGTCGTGGGGTCCGTCGGCGGGGCAGTCGTCGGCTCGCCCGTCGGTCCCGCGTCCGTGCCGTTGATGGTGGCTTGCGAAGGTCCGTCCAGAACGGAGATCGGCGACCTCGGCGCGCCGTCGTTCGATACTGCCTGGGCCGCGCCCACGGCCGTCAGGGAGGCGCCGCCGGCTATGACGGCCGCCGCGGCTATGCGGGCGACACGCAGCCGCGTGTTGCGCTTGCTCATGAGTCAAGTACCCCCAGTAGATGTCTGCTTCGGGCTGCGCAGGCAGGGTGAGGGTTGTCACTGGAGGGAATCTTCAACGCTCGCCCCCGTGCGCTGACGCCTCAAACATGCGCATGCCGCGCAACACCCTCGCGGCTTTCCCCGGCACCGTCAAGGTCATTAAGCACACAATGTGCCAATTACCCCAGAGTGCCCGGTACTTCTCCACAGGTCTGTGACATGAACAGCGTCACAGCGGCTCAAGCCGCCGTCTTCTCCCGGGACTTGCGCCAGCGGATGCCCGCCTCGATGAAGCCGTCGATGTCGCCGTCGAGGACGCCCTGGGGGTTGCCGACCTCGTGGTCGGTGCGGAGGTCCTTGACCATCTGGTAGGGGTGCAGGACGTACGAACGCATCTGGTTTCCCCAGGAGTTGCCGCCGTCGCTCTTGCCGAGGGAGTCCATCAGGGCCTGCTCCTCCTGGCGGCGGCGTTCGAGCAGCTTGGCCTGGAGGACGTTCATGGCGCTGGCCTTGTTCTGGATCTGCGAGCGCTCGTTCTGGCAGGAGACGACGATGCCGGTGGGGATGTGGGTGATGCGCACCGCGGAGTCCGTGGTGTTGACACCCTGGCCGCCGGGGCCCGAGGCGCGGTAGACGTCGACGCGCAGCTCCGACTCGTCGATCTCGACGTGGTCGCTCTGCTCGACGACCGGCAGGACCTCGACGCCGGCGAAGGAGGTCTGGCGGCGGCCCTGGTTGTCGAAGGGGGAGATCCGCACCAGTCGGTGGGTGCCCTGCTCGACGGAGAGGGTGCCGTAGGCGTAGGGGGCCTTGACGACGAAGGTGGTCGACTTGATGCCGGCCTCCTCAGCGAACGAGGTCTCGTAGATCTCGGTCGCGTAGCCGTGGCGCTCGGCCCAGCGCAGGTACATCCGCTGGAGCTGCTCGGCGAAGTCCGCGGCGTCGACGCCGCCGGCCTCGGCGCGGATGTTGACCAGGGCCTCGCGGGCGTCGTACTCGCCCGACAGCAGGGTCCTGACCTCCATCTCGTCCAGCGACTTGCGGACCTCTTCCAGCTCGGCCTCGGCCTCGGCGCGGGTGTCCGCGTCGTCCTCGGCCTCGGCGAGCTCGAAGAGCACCCCGAGGTCGTCGATACGGCCGCGCAGCGTCTCGACCTTGCGCAGCTCGGCCTGCAGGTGGGAGAGCCGGCTGGTGATCTTCTGCGCGTTCTCCGGGTCGTCCCACAGGGACGGCACGGCGGCCTGCTCCTCAAGCGCGGCGATGTCGTTCCGCATCCGGTCGAGGTCGAGGACGGCCTCGATCGACCCCATGGTCGAGGACAGGGATTTCAGTTCTTCGGATACATCGACGATTGCCACGGGTCCAGCCTACCGGCTGGCCGAAACCTACCGCCCCGGTCGGCACCGGGCGGGCGGTGTCAGGCCTCGCGCCGGGGCCGGGGGCCGGTCATACCGAGGCTGTCGCCCGGCTGAGGGTGCCGGACGGTGTGCGGGTGAAGATCTCCAGCGTGTGCGGTGTGGCGGCCGCCGCGCCCAGCGCGGTGGCGGTGCCGGGCAGCGGGGCGGCCGACCAGTCGGCGTCGGGGGCGACCGCGGCCTGGCCGCCGGGCGCGAAGGCGTAGAGGCGGCCGCCCGCGGCGACCGCGTCGGGGCGGGCACTGGCGTCCAGGCCGCGGACGACGGTGGCGGGCCGCCAGGCGCCTGCGGAGCAGGGCAGCTGCAGGACGGCGCCGTCCGCCTTGCGCACGACGAACGCGTCGAGGGTGCCGCGGGCCCTGGAGACCAGGGCGGGGGCGGCGGTGATACGGCCCGCGGTGGGCACGACGGCCCAGGCGTTCCAGCGGCTGCCGACCAGGGAGGCGGTGACGAGGTCGCCGCCGACCCTGCCGACCAGGTCGATCCTGCCGGGCTCGGAGGACGCGGCGGCGGGGGCGGCGTCGAAGTGGGTGCGCTCGTCGACCTGGGACCAGGAGTTCCAGTGGGTGCCGGTCATGGTCCTGCGGTAGAGCAGGCCGTCGGTGCCGACCGCGAACAGGTCGATGTGCCCGGCCTTGGCGGAGACCGCGGCGGGGTCGTCGGCGACGCTTATCCCGCCGAGCTTGTGCCACGGGCCGTAGCCGGAGCCGTCGCGGACCACGTACCAGATGTTCTTGTCCTGGCCGCGGGCGAAGACGTAGGTGGCACCGTCGGCGACGAGCGCGCGCGGGCCGCCGACCAGCGGGACCCCGGCGGCGGGGACGCCCTGGAAGGCGGACCAGTGCGGCAGCGCGATCGGCTGCCCGGTACGGCTCTGCGGGGCGTCGGCGCCCGCGGTGGGGGCGGCGGGGGTGGTGGCCCTGTGCGTGGTCGCGGGGGCCGTGTCGGTCGGGGGCGGGGCGTCGTCGCGTGACGTGCCGGGGCCTGCGGAGCCTGATGACCCCGCCGAGGCGATGCTCCAGCCGCCGATGCCGGCCACGGCGAGCGCGGCGGCGGCCGCGGCGGCGAACCGGATCCGGCGCTGCCGCACGGCGTCGGACACCGCGCGGTGCCGCGGGCTGGCCGGCCGCCCGGGCGCGGAGGCGCGGCCCTTGGCGGCGGCGCGGGAGGAGGCGCCGAAGCCGGCCAGTTCCTCCGCGGTGGGCAGTTTGATGCTGGTGTGGGTGTCCCGGCTGGAGTCGGGGGCCGCGCCCCGCACCAGCGGAACCGCGCCCCTCCTGCGGTCGCGGCCCGGCGGCGCGGCGGGGGCGGCAGGAGGCGCGACGGGCGGCGGCTCCTCGTCCCCCTCGCCGTACCCGCCCTCGTCGCCCCCGTCACCGGGCGCGGCCACGTCCAGCGCGGGCAGTCCCGCGAGCCGGGGCAGCAGGTCGCGGAGCCTGGCGGCCAGCTCGCCCGCGGTGAGCCGGGAGGCGGGCGCCTTGGCGAGGCAGGCGGTCAGGATCCGCTCCAGCTCGGCGGGCAGGCCCGGCAGCGGCTGTACGGCCTCGGTGACGTGCCGCCGCAGGACGGCGCCCGGGTGGCCGCCGCCGAAGGGTGTGAAGCCGCCCAGCAGTTCGTAGAGCACGGTGGCGAGGGCGTAGATGTCGACCGAGGCGCGCGGCGGCAGGCCCTCGATGATCTCTGGGGCCAGGTAGTCGGGGGTGCCGATGATCCGGGTGGCGCGGGTGCGGCGCGGGGAGTCGACGAGGCGGGCGATGCCGAAGTCGGTGAGCAGCGCGGGCGGCGCCCCGCCGGGGCCGGCGGGGGCGGCGGAGTCGAGCAGGACGTTCTCCGGCTTGACGTCGCGGTGGACGACGCCCGCGGCGTGCGCGGCGGTCAGCCCGTCGGCGACGTCCGCGGCGATGGCCACGGCGGCCTCGGGGGCGAGCCGGCGTTCGCGTTCAAGTCGGGAGCGCAGGTCGGTGCCGCGGACCAGGTCCATCACCAGGGCGAGGTCGGCGCCGTCGACCACCAGGTCGCGGATGCCGACGATGTGCGGGTCGTCAAGCGACAGCAGGGCGGTGCGCTCCTGCACGAAACGGCCGACCAGGTCCCGGTCGGAGGCCAGGTCCTCGCGCAGGAGTTTGATGGCGACAGGGCCCTCGGGGCCGTCACCGAGCCACACCGTGCCCGCGGATCCCCGCCCGAGCACCTGGTGGGCGGTGTAGCGGCTGCCGATCTTCCTGGCCAAGGCTTGCTCCGACTCCTCCGGCGGTCCGTCGCGTGGGCGACCAAGCGTTGGCGACAAAGCTACGCGGATCGGGGGCCGTTCGGGGTACGGGAGGCCGGTGAGTAGGCGTTCTGCACGAGAAATCACCCTTCGGAAGTCGACAAATCCCCAAGGTGGCCGCCGGAACGGGCGCGCGAAGGGGTCCGCCGTACGCGGGCGGGGGTGCGTACGGGCGTACGAAACCAGGGCGGGTGCGGCACGGGACGGGCGGGACGAAGGGGACTCACGGTGCGCCCGTCCCGCCTGCTCCCGGTGCGGCCGATCCCGGTACGCCGGATCCCGGTGCCGCCGCACCGGCTGGGGTGACTCCCGGCGGGGTGACTCCCGGTCAGCCGTTGCCGGTGAGCCCGTTGCCGGGCAGGCCGCCGGTGAGGCCCTTCAGGTCGGGCGTGTTGTTCAGGTCGGGGGTGTTGCTGCCCTGGCCACCGCCGGAGTCGCCGGTGATCGAGGAGAGCTTGTCCCACGCCGAATGGGCCCAACTCGACGTCGCGTCCCACAGGTTGCGCGTGCTGTCGACCCAGTCGGGCAGCGGGGTGGTGTACCAGATGACGACGAAGAGCACGATGATCACCAGGATCACCGTCAGGCAGCCCTTGAGGCAGCCGAGGCCCGGGATCTTGACCGGGTTGGCGCTGCCCCGCCGCGGCTCCCGCTGCCGCGGCTCGGGAGCCGGGGCCGGCGGGCGCTGCTGGGGCTCGTAGCGTTGCGGCTGCGGCTGCTGCCTGGGCTCGTAGGCCTGCGCGGGCCTGGACTGCTGCCGCGGCTGCTGCTGAGGCTGCTGCTGGCGCGGCTGCTGCGAGGGTCCCTGCTGCTGCGGATAGCCGTAGCCCTGGCCGCCGCCCTGCTGCTGGTACTGCTGCTGCTGCTGCGGGTAGCCGTACCCCTGGCCTTGGCCCTGTGCCTGTCCCTGGCCCTGCGCGCCGGGCCTGCCCTGGTCCGGCTGGCTCGGCTGGCCCGGCTGGCGGCGGGGGCGGCGGAAGAGCGGGTCCATCTCCGGCGGCAGGTAGCGCGCCTCGGTCTGGTCGTTGCGCTGCCGGGCCGCGCTGAGCTGCGACTCCCAGGGGTGCGGGCCCTGCGCCTGCGCGGGCTGCGGGTGGCCGCCCGGCACCGGCGGCAGGATGCGGGTGCCGTCGGCGGCGGGCCGCTCGGAGCGGTCGCCGCCCGAGGGCAGCACGCTGGTCGCGGCGTTCGGGTCGTAGGAGCCGCCGCCCTGGCCGGAGGGCAGCACCTGGGTGGGGTCGGCGTCGCCGTGCCCGGCGCCCTGCGGGCCCTGGCCGGTGCCGGGCACCAGCGTGGGCGTCTCGTCGGGGGCCAGCAGCGCGCCCACGCCGAGTGCCGCCTCGGCCGCCGCGGGGCTGGCGTGCACGCCGACGCCCGCCGCGACCACCCGCAGCGCGCGGGCCAGGCTGTCGGCGCTCGGCCGCTGTGCGGGCTCCTTGCGCAGGCAGCGCTCGATGACCGTCCACAGCGGTTCCGGCACGGTGCTGGGGCGGCGCGGCTGCTGGTTGAGATGGGCCTGGAGCACCTCGATGGCGTTCTCGCCGTGGAAGGGGGTGCGCCCGGTGACCAGCTCGTACAGCAGGATCCCGGCGCCGTAGACGTCGACGGCGGAGGTCTGCGGGCGGCCCTGGGCGGACTCGGGCGCGACGTAGGCGGGTGTGCCGACGAACTCGTGGGTCCTGGTGACGCCCGGCGAGTCGGCGAGGCGGGCGATGCCGAAGTCGGTGAGCATCGGGTGCATCCGCTCGCTGCCGTCCTCGCCGGTGTGGGTGGCGAGCAGCACGTTGGCGGGCTTGAGGTCGCGGTGCACGACGCCGTCGGCGTGGCTGGCGGACAGCGCGTCGGCGACGGCCGCCGTCAGCAGGGAGGCGGCGACCGGGGTGAAGGGGCCGTTCTCGCGCAGGTAGCGGTGCAGGTCGGGACCGTCGATGAGGTCCATCACCAGGGCGAGCAGATCGCCCTCGACGACGAGGTCGCGGACCCGCACGATGTGCGGGTGGCGCAGCCGGAGCAGCACCGACCGCTCGCGCAGGAAGCGCATCACCACGTCGGGGTCGCCGGCCAGCTCTTCCTTGAGCACCTTGACCGCGACGGTGGTGCCCGCCTCGTCGCGCACCTGGGCACGCCAGACGGTGCCCGTGGCGCCGCGTCCGAGCGGCTCCTCCAGGAGGTACTTGCTGCCTACCGGCCGCACGTCATGCGCTCCCTGCTCCGTAGTGACCGGGCCCTCGCGGTGCCCGATTCCGGCCAAGCGTAGTGCCGTGCGGCGGACAGTGGCCGGACAGCGCCGCCGGGATTCCCGGGTAGGACGCCGCGGAGGGGTCCGCGGTTGCGTGGCCGCGGGCCCGTCACCGGTGGGACGCCTTCCGCCGGGCCGCCGCACGGGCCTCGCAGGAAACCGCCGCCGGTCCGGCTCGGGCAGGGGCGCTGTCCTGCCCGTGAACGCTCGGCGGCCCGCCGTCGATCCCCCGCCCGGGGACCGCGTGGCGGCCGCGGAACGGCCGGATCAGGTCACTTCGGGCCCGGCCGCGGCCGGTGGGCCTGAGGTGAGTGCCAGGTGAGTGGCCCGTTCCGCGGCAGGGCAAGATCAACGGGGGCGGTACCGGCGTCGGGATGTCGGTGGCGAGTGGGAGGATGCACCCCGTACGGTCCGGTGGGGCGGCGGGGGGCGGTCCTGCCGCTCGTGCCTGCGCGCCGCCGGAAGCGTCCGGTCCGGTACGCGGTCGGTCAGGTGTCAGTGTCAACGCGCTCGTGCGCGGTCCGGGAGGGGTCTTCCCGCCGCGTGCCCGGGCAGAAGGGACCGCGGACGAGATGCAGATCCGGCTGACCGTCCTCGGGCCGCGCAGCGGCCGGGCAGCCCGCGGCAGTGACGTGCTCGTCACCGCGCCCGCGGGCACCGTGCTGGGCTCGGTGGCCGGCGCGCTCGCCTCCGCCGCGGGCTCCGGGCAGCCGGGCCGCTCCGCCGGGTCCTCCGTGGCGCTGTACGTGGGGCAGGAACGCGTGGCACCCACCGCCGTGCTCGGGGTGCCCCCGCTGGTCGACGGCGCCGTCCTGTCGCTGCACGCCTCCACCGGCCGGCCAGGCGAGCCGCACGACCACGGGCAGTACGGCAGCTTCGGGGAGTACGGCCGCCCGTCCGCCGACGTCGCACGGCTGCTGGTGGTCGGCGGGCCCGACGCGGGCGGCGTCCACCTGCTGCCCGGCGGCAGGGCCACGATCGGGCGCTCGGCCGACGCGGACGTACCGCTGGACGACCCGGACGTCTCGCGGCTGCACTGCGAGGTGGCCTTCGGCCCCGACGGCGGGCTCACCGTCGCCGATCTGGGCTCCACGAACGGTACGACGCTGGGCGGCCGCCCGGTCGGCCCGCAGCCGGTGCCGCTGCCCCCCGGCGCGCTGCTGCACCTGGGCGAGTCCACGCTCAGGCTCGAACCTTCCGGCTCGGCCGCCCCGGCTCCGCTGCCGGCAGAGCCCGACTCCGACGGGCACCTGCGGGTGTCGCTGCGCGACGCCCCGTGGCCCGAGGCCGCGACCAGGACCCACGCGGCGGTGCCGGCGCAGCGGGACGGTTCACAGCCGCCCGCGGCGCCGCACGACGTCCACGCCCTTCCCGGGCAGCCGGGCGGCGGCGGCCAGGAGGCCGGGCCTGCCCGCGCCGACCGCAGGCCGCCCGGCGACGGCAGCGGCGGATCGCACACCGGCGGGGCGGCCGGCACGGAGGCCGCAGGCCGCCCGGCGGCCCCGCAGGACGGCGCGGAATCCGGCGAGGTACAGCCGCGGGACGCCCACACCGGGCGGCAGGGCAGTCCCCCGGACCCTCCCGGGGCGGCCGGGCACCCGGACGGTTCCGCGGCGCAGGACGGGCGGCGGGACACCGGGCAGGCGCGACGGCCCGGCACCGGCCAGGGCGGCAGAAACGGCGTCGTGGGCTCGATAGGGGCCTGGGCGAGGCGGCGGCTCGGCGGCGCAGGGCGTGTGGAGGGCGAGGAGGCGTACACCGGGGGTGAGGCGGAGGCGCTGCGGGAGCGCTGGCCCGACCCGGCGGCCGTGCTGCTCATGGCGCTCGGCCCCGGCAGGCGGCTGTGGGAGCGGGCGCCCGGGCACCCGGACGCGATGACCGTGCGGCTCGGCACCGCCGACCTGCCCTCCGAGCACGGCACCCGGCGGCTGGCGGGGGTGCCCTTCACCGTGGACCTGCGCGAGCCCCGCACCTCGGCGCTGACCCTCGCCGGGCCGCGGCCCCGGCTGGCCGGGCTCGCCCGCGCCGTGCTGGCCCAGCTGTGCGCCCTGCACTCCCCCGGCACCCTCGAGGTCGTGCTGCTCAGCGCCGACCGGGCCAGGCCCGCCGACCAGCGGGCCGAGGAGTGGTCGTGGCTGAACTGGCTGCCGCACCTGCGCCCGTCCCGCGGCCAGGACTGCCGGCTGCTGCTGGCCTTCGACCGGGACCAGGCGCAGGCGCGCACGGCCGAGCTGCTGCGCAGGATCGAGGAGGGCTCCGCGGGCGCCGGCGGCCAGGGGGCGTATTCGCTGCTGGTGGTCGACGGCGACCCGGGGTCGGCCGCGCTGCGCGAGAGTGTCGCGCGGATCGCCGCGGCAGGGCCCGCCGCCGGCATCCATGTGCTGTCCCTGACCGAGCCGGGCGAGCGGCCCGTCGTGGACGGCGGGGTGGTCGCCCGGCTGTCGGGTGACGTGGCGACGACTCTGCTGGTCGAGCCCGCGGGCGATCCGCGGGGCCCGGCGGACGCGGAAGGCGCGGACGAGATCGTGCTCGACGCGGTGTCCGCGGCCTGGGCCGAGCATTTCGCGCGGGCGCTCGCCCCGCTGCGTGAGGCCGACGCGGACGCGCCGGGCGCCGGGTCGCGGCACGCGCTGCCCGCCGCCGTGCGGTTGCTGGACGAGCTGGACCTCGCGCTGGCCACACCGGCGAAGATCGCGGCGCGCTGGGCGGCCGCTCCGGCCGCGGCGCCGTCAGCCGCCGCCGTGCTCGGCGCAGGGGCGGGCGCGGGCGGCCGGGTGGCCGTGGACCTCGTCGCCGAGGGGCCGCACCTGATGGTCGGCGGCGCCCCGGGCGCGGGCAAGACGGAGCTGCTGCGGTCCCTCGCGGCGGCGCTCGCCGCGGGCGAGCGTCCCGACCGGCTCGTGCTGATCCTGCTGGACGGCGCGGGGCAGGAGCGCGGCGAGGGGCTGGCGGGCTGCGCCGACCTGCCGCACGTCAGCGCGCATCTGGTGGCCTCCGACCCGGTCCGGATGCGGGAGTTCGCGCAGGCGCTCAGCGCGGAGCTGAAGCGGCGCGAGGGGGTGCTCGGCGGGCGGTCCTTCGCGGCGTGGCACGCGGAGCGGCTGGTCGCGGCGAGCGTGCCGCACCAGGGCGGCCGCCAGGAGGCGCCCGCCGCGCCGCCGCCGGCGCTGCCGCGGCTTGTGGTGCTGGTCGACGACCTCGACGCGCTCGTCGCCCCCGCGCTCGGCGCCCCGGGCCGGCCTGCGGCCGGCAGCGTCGTCCGGGCCGTCGAGGCCGTCGCCAGGGACGGCGAGCGCCTCGGCGTCCACCTCGTCGCCTCGACGGGGCGGCCGGAGCGGACCGCGGGCACGGAGGCGGACGAGCGGGCGCCGCTGCGGGTCGCGCTGCGGATGGCCGACACGGAGTCCGCAGCCCTGCTGGTGCACGTCGAGGACCCGGCCGGGCTCGACGAGGCCGTACCCGGGCGCGGTTATCTGCGCCGCCCTGGCGGCGCGGTGACGGCCTTCCAGGCCGGGCGGGTCAGCGGGCGCATCCCGCGCACGGCGACCCTGCGGCCGACGGTGGTGGGGCTGGAGTGGGAGCGGATGGGGGATCCGCCAGCGCGGCGCCAGGTCCGCGAGCTGGGCAACGGGCCGACTGATCTTGCTTTGCTGGCCAGCGCGTTGCAGCGGGCCGCGGAGGCCGAAGCCGCCCGGTGAATCCGGGTTCCCCCGCGCACCGCTGAGGGCTCCCCCCGCGTGCGACGGGAGGTTTGGGCCAAGATCACGGCGTGGTCACATTGCGCGCCGGCACCCCTACCGGGCCTTGCCGAGGGCAGTTCACCGGGCGTAGTACAGGGCGCAACGGGACTGAGGGGATGCCAGATGCACAGGTTAAAGGGCAAGACGCAGATCGGCGAGAGCGGCGGCCGGCTGGGGCGCACTACGCGCATAGCGCTCGCCGTCGTATCGGCTTCGGCGCTGGCGCTGACCGCGGCGGCCTGCGGCGGAAGCGACGACGGGGACAAGAAGAGCGACGCGCCGACCACCACGGCGTCCGCCACCGGCAGCGGCGACGCCCTGCAACTGCCCGACCTGCACGGCCAGAAGCTGGAAGTGGCCGCTGTGTGGACGGGCCCCGAGCAGAAGAACTTCCAGAAGGTGCTGGACGAGTTCGACAAGCGCACGGGTGCGAAGACCACCTTCGTACCGACCGGTGACAGCCAGTCGACCTTCCTCGGCACGAAGATCCAGGGCGGCGCCCCGCCCGACGTGGCGTTCCTGGCGCAGAACGGCGTGATGCACCAGTTCGCCGACAAGGGCTGGCTCAAACCGCTCGGCCCCGAGGCGCAGGCGCAGTTGACCAAGAACTTCTCCCCCGGCTGGCAGAAGCTGGGTGCGTGGAAGGACAAGCAGTACGGCATCTACGCCAAGGTCTCCAACAAGTCGATGGTCTGGTACAACGCCGCGGCGTTCGACAACGCGGGCGCGACCGAGCCGAAGACGTGGGCCGACTTCCTGAAGACGGCCGAGACCGTCTTCGAGTCGGGCACCCCGCCGGTGTCGATCGGCGGGGCGGACGGCTGGACGCTGACCGACTGGTTCGAGAACATCTACCTGTCGCAGGCGGGCCCTGAGAAGTACGACCAGCTGGCCGCGCACTCCATCAAGTGGACGGACCCGTCGGTGAAGGCGGCGCTGACCACGCTGGGCCAGCTGTTCGGCAACAAGGACCTGATCGCCGGCGGCTCCAAGGGTGCCCTGGGCACGGACTTCCCGAAGTCGGTGACGCAGACCTTCGGCAACCCGCCGGCGGCCGCGATGGTCTACGAGGCGGACTTCGTCTCGGCGTTCATCTCGGCCAACACCAAGGCGAAGGTCGGCACCGACGCCAAGGAGTTCGCCTTCCCCGCCGTCGGTACGGGCAAGGCGCCGGTGGTCAGCGGCGGTGACGTGGCCGTGGCGCTCAAGGACGGCCCCGGCGCGCAGGCGCTGCTGACCTTCATCGGGTCGACGGACGCGGCCAAGATCTGGGCGCAGGGCGGCGGTTACCTGTCGCCGAACAAGTCGCTCGACATGTCGGCGTACCCCGACGACGTGCAGCGCAACATCGCCAAGTCGCTGATCGCCGCGGGTGACGACTTCAGGTTCGACATGTCGGACCAGGCGCCCGCCGCCTTCGGCGGCACCAAGGGCGAGGGCGAGTGGAAGGACCTCCAGGACTTCCTCGCCAAGCCGAACGATGTGGCGGGTGCGCAGGCCAAGCTGGAGGCGGACGCCGCCAAGGCGTACGGGAGCTGAGGCAGGTGGCCCCGGCACAGGTGGCTGGTGCCACCGCGGGGGCGGGGGGCGGCGGTTCAGCCGCCGCCGTTCCGCCCCCGCCGGGTCCCGGCAAGGGATCCGGCCCCCGTCGCAGCGTCATGGGCACCCGGCCGTGGGTGGCCGCGCTGTTCCTGCTGCCCGCGCTGGTGCTGCTGGGTGCGCTGGTGGCGTATCCGATCGTCTACACCATCAAGCGCAGCCTGTACGACGCCGACGGCGGCGCCTTCATCGGGCTGAAGAACTTCGGGACGGTCTTCAGCGACCACGGCATCCTCACCGCGGTGCGCAACAACGTCGTCTGGGTGGTGGTCGCGCCGGCCGTGGCGACGGCCCTCGGGCTGGTGTTCGCGGTGCTCACCGAGAGGGTGCGCTGGGGCACGGCGTTCAAGCTGATCGTCTTCATGCCGATGGCGATCTCGATGCTGGCCGCGGGGATCATCTTCCGGCTGGTCTACGAGCAGGACCCCTCGCAGGGGGTGGCGAACGCGGTGGTGGTGGCGGTGCACGACACCTTCACCGACAACGCCGCCTACCCCGGGGCGAGACCGCGGCCCAACAGCGATCTCGCACCGACCAAGGGCGGTTCCTTCACCTCGAAGTCGACGGCGAGCGCCGGCGCCCCGGCAGACCTGCCGCTGGTCGGCATCCCGAAGGACAAGGTGCCGTCCGGCGCGCGGGACGCGAAACCCGCGGCCCCGCAGCCGGGTGCGGTGACCGGGACCGTGTGGCTGGACTTCCGGCCCGGCGGCACCGGCAAGCCGGGGGTGATCGACCCGGGCGAGAAGGCGCTGTCCGGGGTGAAGGTCCAGGCGGTCAAGGACGGCAAGGTCGTCGCGTCGGCGAAGTCCGGCAAGGACGGCACCTACCGGCTCCCCGCCGAGGCGATCGGCGCCCGACTGCGGCTTCCGGCGTCGAACTTCGCCGGGAAGTACGAGGGCATCAACTGGCTCGGCCCGAGCCTGGTGACCCCGTCGATCATCGCGTCCTACATCTGGATGTGGGCCGGCTTCGCGATGGTGCTGATCGCGGCGGGTCTTGCCGGGGTGCCCAGGGAGCTGATGGAGCAGGCCCGGGTGGACGGCGCCAACGAGTGGCAGGTCTTCCGCCGGATCACGGTGCCGCTGCTGGCACCGGTGCTGGTGGTGGTCACCGTCACGCTGATGATCAACGTGCTGAAGATCTTCGACCTCGTCTACATCATCGCGCCGGGCAGCAGCCAGCAGAACGCCAACGTACTGGCGCTCCAGCTGTACCTGTCGTCGTTCGGCGGCGGTGACGACCAGGGCGTCGGCAGTGCGATCGGCGTGATCCTGCTGCTGCTGGTGCTGCCGGTCATGATCTTCAACATCCGGCGGCTGCGCAGGGAGGCACGGCGATGAGCGCGGACGCGACCGCGGGGCCGGGTCCGACGGGGGCGGTGGCGCCTGTCGGAACCCCGGGGGAACCCGTATCGGTACGGCCGAGGGAGAGCCTGGGCACACGACTGGCCGCACTGGCCGGCGGTGGGGTGGTGCGGGTCGTCCTGCTGGTGGTGGGCCTGTTCTGGCTGCTGCCGACGGTGGGCCTGCTGCTGTCGAGCCTGCGGACCCCCTCGGACATCTCGGCGAGCGGCTGGTGGAAGGTCTTCACCTCGCCCTCGCAGCTGACGGTGACCAACTACCGCACCCTGCTGGACAACCACGCCATCACCGACTCGCTGGTGAACACGGCGCTGATCACCATCCCCACGACGCTGCTGGTGGTGGTGATCGGCTCGCTGGCCGGCTACGCCTTCGCCTGGATGGACTTCCCCGGCCGGGACTGGTGGTTCATCGCGGTGGTCGCGATGCTGGTGGTGCCGGTGCAGGTGGCGCTGATCCCGGTGGCGAAGCTCTTCGGCGACATCGGGATCTTCGGCGACATCTCCGGGGTGGTGCTCTTCCACACGGCCTTCGGGCTGCCCTTCGCGATCTTCCTGCTGCGGAACTTCTTCGCGGAGATCCCCCGGGAGCTCCTGGAGGCCGCCCGGCTGGACGGCGCGGGCGAGCTGCGGCTGTTCACCCGGGTGGTGATGCCGCTGGGCGGCCCGGCGATCGCCTCGCTCGGCATCTTCCAGTTCCTGTGGGTGTGGAACGACATGCTGGTGGCGCTGATCTTCGCGGACAGCGACTCGCAGCCGGTCACGGTGGCGCTCCAGCAGCAGGTACGGCAGTTCGGCAACAACATCGACATCCTGGCGCCCGGCGCCTTCGTGTCGATGGTGATCCCGCTGGCGGTCTTCTTCGCCTTCCAGCGGCAGTTCGTGTCCGGGGTGATGGCGGGCGCGGTGAAGTAGCGGCATCCGCACCCTGCCGCGGCGGCACCGCGGCGAGCGGGTGACACGGTGACGCGGCGGACAAATCCGGCCGCGGGGGGCGTTTACACTGACGCCCCCCGCAGCCGGGAGCCGCCCGTTCCAGGGGCTCCCACCGTTCGAACGGATCCCCATGACGCTCACCCCCACCGCCCCCGATCCGGCCGGCGAGCAGCTTCCCGCGCCCACCTCCCTCGACGAGGTCAAGGGCTGGTTCTTCCCCTCCGACCAGGTGCTCTTCGACTGGTTCCTGACCCGCCAGCACGAGCTGACCGAGCCGGGCGACCTGCTGGAGATCGGCGCCTACATGGGCAAGAGCGCGATCTTCATGGGCAGCTATCTGCGGGACGGCGAGACCTTCACGGTCTGCGACCTGTTCGATTCGCCGGCGCAGGACGACGCGAACTCGGCGGAGATGCGCTACTCCTACGCGACACTCACCCGTCGCTCTTTCGAGGCCAATTACCTGTCCTTCCATGACGAGCTGCCGCAGGTGGTCCAGGGCCTGTCGTCACTCGTACGGGACCGGGTGCAGGCCGCCAGCTGCCGCTTCGCGCACATCGACGGCTCGCACCTCTACGAGCACGTGCGCGGCGACATCGAGGACACCAGGTCGCTGCTGCACCCGCACGGCATCGTCGCACTCGACGACTACCGCTCCGAGCACTGCCCGGGAGTGGCCGCCGCGGTCTGGGGGGCGGTCGCCGGCGGCGGCCTCAACCCGGTGTGCGTGACCGGCACCAAGCTCTACGGCACCTGGGGCGACCCGGCACCGGTGCGCGAGCAGCTGCTGGAGTTCCTGGCCGGCCGCGACGACCTCTGGCACGGCGTGGAGGAGGTGGCCGGCGGCCCGCTGGTGCGGGTCAAGGGCGTCAAGACGGTGCCGCCCGCCCAGCCGCTCTCCCGGCACCGGCGTGCGGAGCCCGTCGTCGAGGCGGTCCCCGAGACCCCCCCGGCGGAGCAGCCCGCGCCGGTCGTGCGGCGGCGCTCCCCGTTGCGCCGTCTGGTGCTCAACGTACTGCCGCCCTTCGTGTCCAAAGGCTTCGTCAGGCTTCGCGCCGCGCTGCGCCACCAGGCGTAACCAGCGGGGCGGCCGCGCGTTCGCAGGATATATAGCGTCACATGCCGCATTCACCGCGGATGTGGTCGTAGTGTCCCGTGTCCCCGCGTCGAACCTGGATGTGCTGCTGTGCCCCGCTTCAGCGTCATCGTGCCCGTCTACCACGTGCAGGCGTATCTGCACGCCTGCCTGGACTCCGTGCTCGACCAGTCCTTCGGCGACTTCGAGCTGATCGTGGTGGACGACTGCTCACCGGACGGCAGCGGCGAGATCGCCGACGACTTCGCCGCCCGCGACCGCCGGGTGAGCGTCCTGCACCTCGCGGAGAACGTCGGTCTTGGCCGGGCCCGCAACGCCGGTCTCGCGCGGGCCACCGGCGACTACGTGCTCTTCCTCGACAGCGACGACACCTACGCCCCCGGCGCGCTGCGGGCCATCGCCGACAGGATCGACCGGACCGGCCGCCCCGACCTGCTGATCTTCGACTACGACCGCACCTACTGGAACGGGCGGGCGGAACGCAACCAGTTCTCCGCGCTGCTCGCCCAGACCGACCCGCAGGTCTTCTCCCTCGACGAACGCCCCGCCCTGCTGCGGCTGATCATGGTGGCCTGGAACAAGGCCTACCGGCGCGACTTCCTCGCCCAGGTCGGGGTGGTCTTCCCTGCCGGCTACTACGAGGACACGCCGTGGACGTACCCGGTGCTGATGGCCGCGGAAACGATCGCCCTGCTCGACCAGGTGTGCGTGCACTACCGGCAGCGCCGCAAGAGGGGCATCCTGCACACCACCAGCAGGCGGCACTTCGAGATCTTCAAGCAGTACGACCTGCTCTTCGCCTTCCTCGACAGCCGCCCCGACCTCGAGCGCTGGCGCACCGTCCTCTTCCGCCGGATGCTCGACCACCTCACCACGGTCTTCAACCTGCCCGACCGGCTGCCCGGGTCGTCGCGCCCCGAATACTTCCGGCGCTGCCGCTCGCAGTACCGCAGGCTGCGGCCCGACGGCTTCCGGCTCGCGCTCGGCCGGCGCAGCGGGGTGCGCTACCTGCTGGTCGCGCTCGGCGCCCGGCGGACCTTCCGCGCCCTCGGCGGGCTGCACCGGCTGCGGCTGCGCACCGTACGCAGGGCCAGGACCGCACGCGGCCGGCTGCGCACCGCCGCACTGCACGCGTACTACCTGCTCCAGCGGCGCCGGCCGCTCGACCCCGACCTCGCGGTCTTCTCCGCCTACTGGGACCGCGGCTACCTCTGCAACCCGGCGGCGATCGAGGCCGCGCTGCGCGATCTCGCCCCGCACATGCGGACTGCGTGGGTCACCACAGCGGAGCACGCCCACACCCTGCCGCCGGGGGTGCGCCGGCTGGAACCCGGCTCGGCCGGCTTCTGGAAGGCCATGGCGCGCGCGTCGTACCTGGTCAGCAACGTCAACCTGCACCGCCGCTACGCCAAGCGGCCGGGCCAGATCAACGTGCAGACCCACCACGGCACCCCGCTCAAGCACATGGGCGTCGACCTGCTCCAGCACCCCGCCGCCGCGCACGGCATGGACTTCGACCGGCTGCTCCGGCACGTCGACCGCTGGGACTACAGCATCTCGGCCAGCCGGCACTCCAGCCTGGTCTGGGAGCGCGCCTACCCCTCCGCCTTCACCTGCCTGGAGTACGGCCAGCCGCGCACCGACGTCTTCCACCGGGCCACGGCCGACGACGTGCTGGCGCTGCGCGACCGCCTCGGCATCCCGCGCACCACGACCGCGCTGCTCTACGCACCCACCCACCGCGACTACCAGCGCGGATACCTGCCGGCGCTCGACCTGCCGCGGCTCGCCGAGGAGTTGGGCCCCGGCGTCACGCTGCTGCTGCGCACCCACTACCTCTACCCGCCGGGGGACCCGGCCGGCGCTGCCCACCCGCGCGTCATCGACGTGTCGGGGCACCCGTCGGCCGAGGAGCTGTGCCTCGCGTCGGACGGGCTCATCACGGACTACTCGTCGCTGATGTTCGACTACGCGGGACTCGACCGGCCGATCGTGCTGCACGCGGCGGACTGGGAGACCTACCGGGCCACGCGCGGGGCCTACTTCGACGTCACGGCGCATCCGCCCGGCCCGGTCTCCCGCACCCAGGAGGAGCTGACCGACATCCTGGCGACCGGTTCCTGGTCGGGCCCCCGCTCGGCCCAGCTCCGCGCGGCCTTCAGGGCGCGCTTCTGCCCCTACGACGACGGGCACGCCGCGGAACGCGTGGTCCGCCGGGTCTTCCTGCGGGAGGACGGCGGGCTGCCCGCCGTCGTGCCCCTCCCGGACCGCCGCCCGGCGGCCGCACCGCACCGCCCGGCTCCCCGCCCGGCCGCGCGGCCGCTGCCCTGAGGGAGGCCGCCCGCAGCGGTGGCGCCGCCGGTTCCGCGCCGCCCGCGGCCTGCCGGGGCGGCGCGCGATCGGGCCCGAGGTCAGGGAGCGGGTACGGCGGCGGCCGGGGCCGGGTCGGTCAGGGTCGAGGGCGACGGGGCCGGGCGGCGGTCCCCGAGGGGGCGGTAGGGCACCAGGCCGTCCTCGCCCAGGAAGACCCGGCGGACCACGCGTTCGGCCGCGAGCCCGTCGTCGTAGCCGCAGAAGCGCTCGCGGAAGGCCGCCCGCAGCGCGGCCGCGGTGCCGTCGGACCACGCGCCGCCGCGGAACACCTCGGCCAGGGACGCCTCGTCGTGGGCGACGGCCCCCGGTGTCTCGCCGGGCCGCCCCGACAGCAGGTCGAAGTAGACGCCGCGGGCGGCCCGGTAGGCGGCCCAGTCGGCGGCGTGGACGACGATCGGCCGGTCGAGGTTGGCGTAGTCGAACATCAGCGAGGAGAAGTCGGTGACCAGGGCGTCGGACGCGAGGCACAGCTCCTCCACACAAGGGTGCGCGGAGACGTCCACGACGGCGCCCGCGGCGTGCAGCGCCTCGAGCTGCGGGCTCTGCCCGTAGAAGTAGTGGGCCCGCACCAGCAGGGTGTGGCCGGGGCCGAGTTCGCGGGCGAGGCGTTCGAGGTCCAGCGGGAGGACGAACTCCCGCTGGTAGTCGCGGTGGGTGGGGGCGTAGAGGATCGCGGTCGTGCCGGGGGCGAGCCCGAGTGCCTGCCGGGCGCGGCGGACGTCGTCGGGGCCCGAGGTGTAGAAGACGTCGTTGCGCGGGTAGCCGGTCGGCAGGGTCTGGTAGCCGCTGGGGTAGACGCGGTCGAAGACCTCGGCGGAGTGCTGGTTGGCCACCAGCGAGTAGTCCCACTGGTCGGCGTGGTCGAGCAGCCGGCCGAAGCTCATCCCCTTGCCGACCGCGGGCCGTGCGCGCAGGTCCATGCCCATGTGCTTGAGCGGGGTGCCGTGGTGCGTCTGCACATAGGTCTGCTCGGGCCGCTTGGTGACGTTCCCGGTGAAGTTGGCGTTGTTGACCAGGTGGCCCGCCCTGGCCAGGACGTCCCAGTAGCGGCGCGAGTTGACGACGACGTGGTCGACGCCGGGCGGCAGCGCCTCCCGGTCGCGCTTGTTGACGACCCACACGCCGTGCAGATGCGGGGCGATCTCCGCGGCCTTGCGGTAGATCGCGGCCGGATTGCAGGACACCCCGCGGTTCCAGTAGGCGGCGTAGACGACCAGCCCGGGGTCGACGGGCCGGCGCAGCCGCATCCGGTAGTAGCGCTGGTAGACCGCGCGGGCCACGCCGTTCTTGCGGGCCCTGGCCTTCTTGACGATCCCCATGGCGAACGCCCTTGCGCCGAGCGCCGCGCGGTAGCGCCCGTAGGAGCCGGTGCCCGCGGCCCTGACCCATCGGGCCTCCTTCGGCTCGGGCGCGGACCAGCCGGCGGGGCGGTGCTCGGTGAGCAGCCGCCCCGCGCTGCGGACGAAGTCCGGGGCGGCCTCGGGGGTGAGCCGCTCCTCGCCGACGGCCATCAGGACCGCCGCCATCTGCCCGTAGAGCGCGGCCCGCGCGGGCTCGCCCGGCAGGTCCGCGAAGAGTTCCCGGTAGCGGTCGACCACGGCCAGGTGGTGGGCGCCGCGGGTGGTGGTGAGGCTGCCGGAGCGGCGCTTGCGCCAGCGGACGCACACCCGGTCCAGGCAGCCGACGCGCGCGGCGGCGGTGAGCACCCGGGTGGCGAGCGCCAGGTCGGCGTAGGGGGCGTCGCCGAAGGCGAAGCCGCGGGAGGTCCAGAAGTCCCTGCGTACCGCCCGGTTCCAGGCGGCGGGGTAGCAGGCCAGGCAGTCGGGGAGGTCGGCGGCGCTGAAGACGCGCGTGCCCGCGGCGGCCAGGAAGTCGCCGTCACCGCTCTCCTGGACGTTCTCCCACACGGTGAAGCGCTCGTGGTCGTAGAGCAGCACATCGGGGTCGCCGGTGCGGCCGAGCCGGGTGTCGAGGGCGGCCAGGGCGCCGGGCGCCATCAGGTCGTCGGCGTCGAGGAAGAGCAGGTAGTCGCCGGTGGCGCGCGCGGCGCCCGCGTCCCTGGCCGGTCCCGTGCCCGCGGTGCGGTCCAGGCGCACCGGTACGACACGGGGGTCGGCGGCGGCGAGGTCCGCGATGATCGCGCCGCATGCGTCGGGTGAGGCGTCGTCCACCGCGATCACCTCGAAGTCGCCGCAGGACTGCTCGAGCACGGACTGCAGGCAGGGGCGCAGGAAGCCCTGCGCGCGGTGGGCGGGGACGACGACGCTGAAACGGGGCATGACCATCCTGGACAGATCGGTGGTTACCGGTACGGGATAACGTCCGAGGGTAATTGCCCGCGCACGCTGTGTCGATCCGCGGGGGCGTGTCCCTCGTTCGGCCTACCTTCGGTGACCGCTGCGGGCGGGGCGAGTTGAACACACGGCATGGTCTGCCACCGCCGTCCCGGAAAGGAGCGTTGTCCCCCATGACGCCCCGTCTGACCGTCGTCGTCCCCGTCTACAACGTCGAGCAGTACCTGGAGGAGTGCCTGCGGTCGATCGCCGCGCAGACGCTGGCAGAGCTTGATGTGGTGATGGTGGACGACGGCTCGACCGACGCCAGTGCGGACATCGCACGGGCGTTCGCCGCCGCCGACCCGCGCTTCCGGCTGGTCGCGCAGGACAACGGCGGCCTCGGCCACGCCCGCAACACCGGTGCGCGCAACGCCGACCCCGAGACGTCGTACCTGACCTTCATCGACAGCGACGACGTGCTGCCGCCGCGCGCGTACGAGCAGCTCACCGGCCTGCTCGACCGGTCCGGCTCGGACTTCGCCACCGGGAACGTCTACCGGCTGACCACCGCGGGCCGCAGCCAGGCCTGGCAGCACCGCGGCATGACCAGGACCGTCAGCCGCACCCACATCACCCGCGACCTGAACCTGCTGTCCGACCGGGTGGCCTGGAACAAGGTCTTCCGCCGCACCTTCTGGGACAAGCACGAACTCGCCTTCCCCGAGGGCGTGCTGTACGAGGACACGCCGCTGACCATCCCCGCGCACTTCCTCGCCGACGCCGTCGACGTGCTGCACGAGCATGTCTACTACTGGCGCATCCGCGAGGGCTCCATCACCCGGCGCCGCACCGACGTCAAGGGCGTACGCGACCGGATCGCCGCGGTCGACGGGGTCTCGCGCTTCCTCGCCGACCCCGCCAACACCCGCTGGAGCACCCACAAGCGGGACTACGACCGGTCGGTGCTCACCGACGACCTGCTCTACTTCATCGAGGCCCTGCCGATGGCGGGACCCGAATACCACCGGGTCTTCATGGACCGCGCCGGCGACTACCTCAGCCGCGTCGACCCCACCCTCTACCCCGGGCTGCCGGTCGAACTGCGGCTGCGCTGGGAGCTGATCAGGGAGGGCAGGCTCGACGACCTGCTGACCGTGCTGGGCCACGAGCGGCAGGGCGGCCGCACCGTCTTCGACCTGGCCGGGCTGCCGCTGCGCAAGCGTGCCGTCGTCGTACGCCCAGACGGCTCGCCGGTGCCGCTGTCGCGGGCGGCCACCGCGACCGGTTCGACCGACCTGCCGGTCGTCGCCCGGCTGCGTGACCTGGAGTGGCGCGACGGCAAGCTGGTGCTCAAGGGCTTCGCGTACATCCGCAACGTCGACGCCCGCAGCCGGCGCTCCTCGCTCAAGACCGCCGTCGCCACCTGCGGGCGGCGCAAGCTGCTGCTGCCGGTGCGGTCGGTGAAGGCACCCGACGTCACCGACGAGCAGACGCAGGAACGCCACTGCTACGACTGGTCCGGTTTCGAGATCACCGTCGACCCGGCACGGCTGCGGACGGACGGCGGCTGGAAGGCGGCTCAGTGGCGCGTCGGCATCGTGGTGGCGGGCGGCACCGCGGTCCGCCCGGCCGCGCTGCGTGCCGCGGAGGCCGGCGCCGGATCGTCGCCCGTGCCCTTCCCGCTGGACGACGACACCCGGCTCGTGCCGTGGTACAAGGACGGCCGCCTGCACCTGTCGGTCGAGCCGGTCACCCGCCGCCTCACCGCCCACCAGCCGGCAGGCGACGGGCTGCTCCGCCTCGACCTCGCGGTCCGCGACCGCACCCTGCCGGTCGCCCTGCGGCTCACCCAGCAGACGACCGGCGCCGTCCTCGACCACCCGCTGGCCCCGGCGACCCCGGCCGGCTCGGACTCCCCGGGTGGCTCCGGCGCCCCGGGTGACTCCGGCGGCTGGACCGCGCTGGCCGCGGACGTCACGCTCGCCGACCTGGGCGGGGCGCGGCCCGCGATGACCGGGCTGCCCAAGGAGGTCGCCCCCGAGACGACGGCGACCTGGACCGCGGAGGTCGTCTTCCCCGACGGCGGCCGGGCCAGGGTCGCCCTCGACCGCGACCTGCCCCCCGGGCGGTACGCGCTGCCCCCGGACGAACGGCTCGGCGGGAGCGCCCCGCGCGAGCTCTCCGTCGAGGGAACCGCGGCCGGCAACCTGGTGCTCCGGGACCGCACCCCCCAGGCCGTCGCCGACCGCCTCTCCTTCACCCCGGACGGCCGCCTGCTCGTCTCCGGTGAGCTCCCCCCGGCCGCGGCCGCCCCCCCGGCCGATCCCGGCCGGGACACCGGCGCCACCGACGGCGGCCAGGACACCGCGGGCGCCCGGCTGATGCTGCGGCACGGCACCTACGCCGCCGAGACCGGCACCGGCATCGTCGCGGAAGGGGACGCGGGGCGCTTCTCCGCATCCGTCGACGTCGGCGCGCTGCCGCACGCCGGGCGCTGGTATCTGCACCTGCGGGCCGGCGGGACGGACACACCCGTCCGGGTCGCGCCACAGGCGATGGGCGGGCTGCCGCTCGAACTCGCGGTGGCCGACGGGCAGCGGCCCGTCCGGCTGGACCGCCGCTTCCACGACCACCTGTTCGTGGCCGCCGGCTCCCCCGTACCCCCCGCGGACCGCGGCCCGTACCGGCAGCGGATGCTCCGCGAGCAGCACTACCCGGTGCTCGCCCGGCGCCGGCTGACCGGCACCGTCCTCTACAGCAGCTTCGACGGCCGCCGCTGCGACGACTCGCCGCGCGCCGTGCACGACGAGCTGGTGCGGCGCGGGACCGCGCTCGAACACGTGTGGGTGGTCGCCGACCGTGCGACGCCGGTGCCGGCCACCGCGACGTCCGTGCTGCTCGGCAGCCACGCCTGGTACGAGGCGCTCGGCCGCAGCCGGTACATCGTCACCAACTCGCACCTGCCCGCCTTCTTCCGCCGCAGGGACGGGCAGCACGTGGTGCAGACCTGGCACGGCACCCCCGTCAAGCGATTCGGGCAGGACCTGGCGGGCACCCTGTGCGCCGACCTGACCCACATGTGGCCGCAGCCGCGGCTCGGCGGCCAGTGGACCGTACTGCTGTCGCCCGACGCGCAGAGCACCCCGGTGCTGCGCCGCGCCCTGGCCTTCGACGGCGAGGTCGCCGAGACCGGGCTGCCGCGCGCCGACCTGCTCAGCGGCGAGGACCGCGACAAGGTCACCGAGGACGTCCGGGCCCGGCTCGGCCTGCCGCAGGACCGCACCGTCGTGCTGTACGCCCCGACCGTGCGCGACGACGAGGCGTACGACGCCGCCCACCAACGGCTGCACCTGACCGCCGACCTCGCCGCGCTCGAAGCGGAACTCGGCGACACCCACGTGCTGCTGGTCCGCGCGCACCCGCTGGTCGCCGACAGCGTCCCGGCGGCAGGACCCTTCGTGCACGACGTGTCGGGCCATCCCGACCTGGCGGAGGTGCTGCTCGCCGCCGACGTCCTGGTCACCGACTACTCCTCGCTGCTCGCGGACTTCGCCGTCACCGGCCGCCCGATCCTGCTGCACACCCCCGACCTCGCCCACATGCGCGACACCCTGCGCGGTTTCGCGTTCGACTTCGAGGCGCAGGCGCCCGGGCCGCTGCTGTCGACCACCCCCGAGCTGATCGAGGCGCTGCGCGACCCCGCCGCCGCGGTGCAGCCGCACGGCGCGGCGTACGACGCCTTCCGGGCCGCCTTCTGCCATCTGGACGACGGCCGCGCCGCCTCCCGCGTGGCGGACCTGATTCTGCGCGGACCGCGCATCTGATGAAGCGGGGCGGCCCGACCGGCAGGGCACAGCCCGCGACAGCGGAACGACGGAAAAACGGAATCCCCGCAGCACCCGCAGGACCCCCAGGAGGCCACCACCGTGCACCTGTCCGTGATCACCTCGCTCACCGGACTGGCCCTGCTGGCCTGCATCCTGGAACTGCTGCGCCGGCACCAGCTGCGGGAGAAGTACGCGGCGCTGTGGCTCGCGGTGGGCTCGGCGGTGGTCCCGCTCGGGCTCTTCCCGCAGATGCTGGACTCGCTGGCGCGGGGCCTGGGCATCGTGTCGGGCGCCAGCCTGGTGCTCTTCGCGGGGATCGTGCTGCTGCTGCTCGTCTGCCTGCACCTGAGCTGGGAATCCAGCCGCCTGGAGGAGGAGACCAGGACCCTCGCCGAGGAGATCGCGCTGATCAGGACGGCACTGGAGGAGCAGGCCCGGCCGTCGGGCGCCGCCCCGCGCACGGAGGGCGGCACCGGATGACGCCGGGTGCGGGCCTCGCCGCGGGCGCCCGGCGGGTGCTGGTGATCGTGCCCGCGTGGAACGAGGCGGAAGGCCTGGCCGCCGTGCTGGCCGAACTGCGGGCCGCCGTCCCCGGCGCCGATGTGCTGGTGGTCGACGACGGCTCCACCGACCGCACCGCCCAGACCGCCCGCACCGCCGGCGCCACGGTCGCCCGGCTCCCGTACAACCTGGGCGTCGGCGGCGCCATGCGCACCGGATACCGCTACGCCCTCGACCACGGCTACGACGCGGCCGTCCAGGTCGACGCCGACGGGCAGCACGACCCCCGCTACGTCCCCGTGCTGCTGGCCGCGCTCGACACGGCCGACCTGGTGGTCGGCGCGCGCTTCGCGGGCGTGGGCGACTACCGGGTGCGCGGCCCGCGCCGCTGGTCGATGCGGCTGCTGTCCCTGGTGCTGTCCGGGATGGCGGACACCCGGCTCACCGACTCGACCTCCGGCTTCCGGGCCTGCAACCGCGACATGATCGCCTTCTTCGCCCGCTGGTATCCGGCCGAATACCTGGGGGACACCGTCGAGAGCATGGTGGGCGCGCTGCGCCGCGGCTACCTGGTGCGGCAGGTGCCGGTGGCCATGCGGCCGCGCACCACCGGCGCGCCCAGCCAGTCGCCCGCCAGGGCGCTGGTCTACCTGGCCAGGACCGCGCTGGTGCTGCTGCTCGCGCTGACCCGCCGGGTCCCGGCGCCGCAGCGCACCGAGGCCGCCCGGGTGCCCGAGCCCGCGGGGGCCGCCAGATGAGCCCGGTGCTCTTCGACCTGATGATCCCGTACTACGGCGATGTGCCGCTGCTGCACGCCGCGGTACGCAGCGTGCAGGCGCAGGACGGCGACGACTGGCGGCTGACGGTGGTGGACGACGGGCGCGAGCCGGGGGTGCCCGAGTGGTTCGCCGCGCTCGGCGACCCCCGGGTGATCTATCTGCGCAACCCGCGCAACCTCGGCGTGACCGGCAACTTCAACCGCTGCGTGGAGTTGGCCAGGGCGCCGTACCTCGTGCTCATGGGCTGCGACGACCTGATGCTGCCCGGCTACCTGCGGACCGTGCGGCGGGCACTGCGGCGCGCCCCGGGTGCGGCGATGGTCCAGCCGGGCGTGCAGGTCGTGGACGCCGAGGGGCGGCCGTGCGGGACGCTGGTCGACACCGCGAAGAAGCGGCTCTACGCGCCGGCCCGCATCCGCTCGGGCCCTGCGCTGCTCGGCGGCGAGGACCTGGCCGTCAGCCTGCTGCGAGGCAACTGGCTCTACTTCCCCTCGGTCTGCTGGCGCACCGACGCGCTGCGCCGCCACCCCTTCCGCGCCGACCTCGGCGTCATCCAGGACCTGGCGGTCGTCGTCGACCTGCTGCTCGACGGCGGCCGGCTCGCCACCGACCCCGAGGTCTGCTTCCGCTACCGGCGCCACGCCGTCAGCGCGTCGGCCGCGCAGGCGGTGACCGGCGCACGCTTCGACGAGGCCCGCCGCTTCTTCCTCGCCACCTCCACCCGCCTCGCCGCCCACGGCTGGCCCCGGGCCGCGCGCAGCGCCCGCCGCCACTGGTCCTCCCGCCTGCACGCCCTCACCCTCCTGCCCGCCGCCCTCCCCTCCCCCGCGCCGACCGCCGCCCTCCTCCACCACGCCTTCGCCCCCCGCCACGCACCCCCGCTTCCCGCTGCGGCGGCCGCGGCGCCGCCGGGCGGACCCACCGCCCACCCCGACCTCGCGGGGCCCGGGACCCCCGCCGGCGCCCTGCCGCCGACCGCATCGGTGTCCGGCACCGGCACGGACGCCGCCCCCGTGCCGGAGGCGGGGGCGTGAGGGGCGGGGTGCCGCGGGGGACGGGGCTGGTCGGGGCGGGGATGATCGTCAACGCCGGCGGGGCGTACGGGCATCTGGCCCTGGCCGGGCGCGGTCTCGGCACCGCGGGGATGGCCGGGCTGTCCGTGGTCTGGGCGGTGGCCTTCTCGGTCGGGATCGGGCTCTTCTTCCCGCTGGAACAGGAGCTGACCCGCACCGTGGCCGCCCGGGTCGCGGCCGGCACGGGTACGGGGCCGCTGCTGCGCCGGGGTGCCGCGGTGGCCGCGGGGCTGCTCAGCGCCGCCGTGCTGCTCCTCGCCGCGGCCCACCGCCCGCTGGCGGAAATCGCCTTCGACGGCAACTCCGCCCTGCTGTGGCCGCTGGGCGGCGCCCTGTCGGCGCTCGCCGCCGCCCACACGCTGCGCGGCCTGCTCGCCGGCCACGCCCGCTTCGCCGCGTACGCCTGCCAGCTCACCCTCGACGGGCTGCTCCGCCTCGGATCCGCCGCCGCCCTGCTGCTCACCGGGACCCGCTCCCCCACCGCCTTCGCCCTGGTGCTGACCACCTCCCCGCTGCTCGCCTGCCTCCCCGCCCTCGCCCCGGCCCTCCGCGCGGCCCGCGCGTCGGCGGCACCACTGCCCGACGCCCCCACCCTCCCGTCACCTGCGCCCCCGGGCGGACCGCACCGCCCCGCCCACGGGACGCCGACGATCACGTCACCCGCGCCGGCCCCCGCTTCAGGACCGCACGCCGTACCCGCCCACCCGGCGGCGGCAATCGCGCCGGGGCCCGCCGACCCCACGACGCTCGTGCCGGCACTCACCGACGAACCGCAGGCCCACACCGGGGTGCCGGCCGCGGCGACGCCCGCCCACACCGCAGCGGCGACCATGCCCTCACCGCCGACACCCGCCGGCGAACCACACGACCCGACCACCCTCACTGCGGCCCCGCCCGTCCACTCAGCGGTGAACACCATGCCGCCCGCACCGGCGCCCGCCGGCGAACCGCACGACCCGACCGCCCACCCGGCGGTGCCGGCCGCAGCGGCGACCACGCCCTCACCGCCGACACCCGCCGGCAAACCACACGACCCGACCACCCTCACCGCCGCCCCGCCCGCCCACACCGCGGCAGCGACCATGCCCTCACCGCCGACACCCGCCGGCGAACCGCACAGCGCACCCGGCAACCCGGCGGTGGCCACCGCGCCCGTACCCGCCCACCCCGGGGCCGCGGCCGCCACCGCGGCCGCCGGGAGGCCGGGCGGTGCGCCGCCCCCGGCGGCGGGCGAGATCGGCCGAGGGCTGGTCGCGCTGGTCGGCGGCGCCGTCTTCGCCCAGGTGCTGGCCAACGCCCCGGTACTCGGGGCGAAGGGGCTCGCCCCTGGGGACGCGGCCCTGGTGACCGCGCTGCTGTGCGCGCTGACCCTGGTGCGGGTGCCGCAGTTCGCGGTGGGCGCGCTCCAGGCGGGCCTGCTGCGGGAGCTGACCGTACGGCAGCAGCGCGGCGACCGGGCGGGCGTGGCCCGCGGGGTGCGGCGCAGCGCCGGCGGGATGGCCGCGATCGGGCTGGCCTGCACGGTGCCGGCGGCGCTGGCCGGACCGTGGGTGACCGAGCGGCTGCTCGCGGCGCCCCCGGTGCTCGGGCACCTGGACTTCGCCGCGCTCGGCCTGGGCACCACCGGCTACCTGGTGGCGTATCTCCTCGGCAACGGCACCCTCGCGACCGGCGGCCACCGCCCGCAGGCGCTGGCCTGGGCGGCCGGTGCGGCGGTGACGGCGGCCGCGCTGGCCCTGCCGGGACCCACCGGCCCCCGCGTCGAGGCGGCCTACGCGCTCGGCTCCTGGACCGCCGCCGCCCTGCTCGCCGCCCGCCTGATCCGTACGCTCAGACCAGACACACCCGCGAAAGGCGCCCTGATGTCCGACACCGCGACCCCCGACTACACCGCCCGACTGCTGGCCCGTCGGCTGCTGCCCACCCAGGCGCCCTACCGCTGGAATCTGCGCCGGCTGCGGCTCGGCAAGGTGCTGGACGTCGGCTGCGGGGTGGGCCGCAACCTGCGGCACTGCGCCCCAGGCAGCGTCGGGGTGGACCACAACGCGCACTCGGTCGCGGCGGCCAGGGCCCGCGGACTGACCGCGTACACCCCGGAGGAGTTCGCCGCCGCGGACTTCCCGCCGGGCTCCTTCGACAGCCTGCTGTGCGCGCACGTGCTGGAGCACTTGGAGGCGGCGAAGGCGTCGGCACTGCTGTCGACCTACCTGCCGTATGTGCGGCCGGGCGGCCGGGCCGTACTGATCACCCCCCAGGAGGCCGGCTTCGCCAGCGACGCGACGCATGTCCGCTTCGTCGGGTTCGCCGAGCTGACCGAGGAGGCGCGGGCCGCGGGCCTCGACGTCCGCAGGGCGTACTCCTTCCCACTGCCGCGGGCAGCGGGCCGGCTTTTCCGGCACAACGAGTTCGTGCTGGTCTCCACCGCTCCGCAGGCCCCCGGGGGGCAGGCGTGAAAGCCCTCGTCCTGGCCGGCGGCTCCGGCACCCGGCTGCGCCCGATCACCCACACCTCCGCGAAGCAGCTCGTGCCGGTCGCGAACAAGCCCGTCCTCTTCTACGGCCTCGAAGCCATCGCGGACTGCGGCATCGAGGAGGTCGGGATCATCGTCGGCGACACCGCCGCCGAGATCATGGCGGCGGTCGGCGACGGCTCCGCGCACGGCGTGCGGGTCACGTACATCCGGCAGGAGCAGCCGCTCGGCCTGGCGCACGCGGTCCTGATCGCCCGGGACTTCCTGGGCGACGACGACTTCGTGATGTATCTGGGGGACAACTTCATCGTCGGCGGCATCGGCGACCACGTCGCCGCCTTCCGCGCCCACCACCCGGCCGCCCAGCTGCTGCTGACGCGGGTGCCGAACCCGTCGGACTTCGGCGTGGCGGAACTGGACGCGCGCGGCCGGGTCGTCGGGCTGGAGGAGAAGCCGGCCGTGCCGCGCGGCGACCTGGTGCTGGTCGGCGTCTACCTCTTCTCCGCTGCCGTCCACGAGGCGGTCAGGGCGATCAAGCCGTCCGGGCGCGGCGAGCTGGAGATCACCGACGCGATCCAGTGGCTGATCGACCAGGGCGGGGACGTCAGGTCCACGGTCATCGACGGCTACTGGAAGGACACCGGGAATGTCACCGACATGCTGGAGGTGAACCGCTCGGTGCTGGAGACCCTCGAACGGGGGGTGCACGGCGACGTCGACGCGGCCAGCGAACTCGTCGGCCGGGTCAGCGTCGGCGCGGGCGCCAGGATCACCGGGTCGCGGATCGTCGGCCCGGTGATGATCGGCCCCGGCACGGTCGTGGAGGGCTCCTACGTCGGTCCCTTCACCTCGATCGGCGCGGACTGCCAGGTGCGCGACAGCGAGATCGAGTTCTCCATCGTGCTGCCGGGCTCGTCCATCCTGGGGGTGCGGCGCATCGAGGCGTCGCTGATCGGCCGCAAGGTCGAGGTGACACCGGGTCAGCGGACCCCCGCCGCCCACCGGCTCGTACTCGGAGACCACAGCAAGGTGCAGATCTCGTCATGACCACTCGCATCCTGGTGACCGGCGGCGCCGGCTTCATCGGCTCCCACTACGTGCGCGCCCTGCTCGCGCAGGACGACGGCCGGGTCGAGGTGACCGTGCTCGACGCGCTGACCTACGCCGGCCGCCGGGTGAACCTCGACGCGGTGCGCGGCGACCCGCGCTTCTCCTTCGTGCACGGCGACATCGGGGACGCCATCCTGGTGGACCGGCTGCTGGCCCGGCACGACCAGGTCGTGCACCTGGCAGCCGAGACGCACGTGGACCGCTCCATCGCGGGCGCCGCCGACTTCGTCACCACCAACGTGACCGGCACCCACACGCTGCTGGAGGCGGCCGTACGGCACGGCATCGACGTCTTCGTGCAGGTGTCGACCGACGAGGTCTACGGGTCGATCGAGGCCGGCTCCTGGCCGGAGACCGACCCGCTGGACCCCAACTCGCCCTACGCGGCCTCGAAGGCCTCCGCCGACCTGCTGGCGCTGGCCCAGCACCGCACCCACGGCCTGGACGTCAGGATCACCCGCTGCTCCAACAACTACGGGCCGCGGCAGTTCCCCGAGAAGCTGATCCCGCTGTTCGTGACCCGGCTGTTCGAGGGCCGCCCTGTGCCGCTGTACGGCGACGGGCGCAATGTGCGCGACTGGCTGCACGTCACCGACCACGCCCAGGGCATCGAGCTGGTCAGGCGCGGCGGCCGGGCGGGCGAGGTCTACAACATCGGCGGCGGCACCGAGCTGTCCAACCGCGAGCTGACCGGCCTGCTGCTGGAGGCCTGCGGCGCCGACTGGGACCTGGTCCAGGAGGTCCCCGACCGCAAGGGCCACGACCTGCGCTACTCGGTGGACTGGGGGAAGATCCGCTCCGAGCTGGGCTACACCCCGCGGGTCGACTTCACCGCCGGCCTCGCCGCGACGGTGGACTGGTACCGGCGGCGGCGCGACTGGTGGGAGCCGCTGCTGCCCGCGTCGTCCGCCGGGGTGGTGGGGCAGCGATGACCTGGCTGGTGACCGGGGCCGGCGGGATGCTGGCACGCGATCTGCTGCTGCGGCTCGCCGAGGCCGGCGAGGCGGCCGTCGGCGTCGACCGCGCGGCGCTGGACATCACCGACGAGGACGCGGTCCGCGCGGTCTTCGACGACCACCGGCCGGATGTCGTCGTCAACTGCGCCGCCTGGACAGGGGTGGACGACGCCGAGACGGCGGAGCAGGCCGCGCTGCGGGTCAACGGCGAGGGCCCGCGCCATCTGGCCGCGCTCTGCGCGAAGTCCGGCGCCCGGCTGCTGCACCTGTCCACCGACTACGTCTTCGCGGGCGACGCGACGACCCCCTACCGGGAGACCGACAGGCCCGACCCGCGCAGCGCCTACGGGCGCGGCAAGCTCGCGGGCGAGCACGCGGTGCTCGACCTGCTCCCGGGCGACGGCTACGTGGTGCGCACGGCCTGGCTCTACGGGGCGGGAGGGCGGAGCTTCGTGCGGACGATGATCCGCCTGGAGCGCGAGCGCGACACCGTCGACGTGGTCGGCGACCAGTACGGCCAGCCGACCTGGACCGCCGACCTGGCCGGGAAGCTGGTCGCGCTGGGCACCGGCGGCGCCCCCGCCGGCGTCTACCACGGCACGAGCGCGGGTCAGGCCAGCTGGTACGACCTGGCCCGCGAGGTCTTCCGGCTGCTCGGCGCCGACCCCGACCGGGTACGCAGGGTGCCGACCTCCGCGGTGCCGCGGCCGGCTCCCAGGCCCGCGTACGGCGTGCTGGCCCACGACGGCTGGGCCGCGGCGGGCATCGAGCCGATCCGCGACTGGCGTCAGGCGCTGGCCGCGGCCTTCCCCGCGCTGCGCAACCTCTCGTAGTAGGCGGTGCAGTCGGAGTACGCCGGCAGCAGCCCCGCCCGCTCCGCCTCGGCGAGCGACGGGGCGGCGGCGTCCTTCGCGGACAGCAGCGGCGCCAGGCCCGCGGGCCATGCGATGCCCAGCTCCGGGTCCAGCGGGTGCACCCCGTGCTCGCGGCCCGGCGCGTAGCCCTGCGAGCACAGGTAGACGACGGTGGCGTCGTCGGTCAGCGCGAGGAAGGCGTGCCCGAGGCCTTCCGCCAGGTAGAGCGCCCGATGGGCGGTGTCGTCGAGCGTCACGGCCGCGTGCCGCCCGTACGCGGGTGACCCGGTGCGCACGTCCACGACGACGTCGAGGACCGCGCCGCGTACGCAGGTGACGTATTTCGCCTGCCCGGGCGGCACGTCCGCGAAGTGCACCCCCCGCAGCGTGCCGCGCCGCGACACCGAGCAGTTGGCCTGCGCCAGATCCAGCCGGTGGTCGGTGGCCCCGGCGAAGTCGGCGCCCCTGAACCACTCGTGGAAGCGCCCGCGCTCGTCGGGGAAGACGGCGGGTTCGTGGACCCACGCCCCGGGGATGCCGGTCTCGCGCATGCGGGTGCCTCTCGGGTCGCGGGATGGTCGCGTGTGTCCCAACGCGGCCCACCGGGTGCCGGTCACCGGACATCCCGCCGCTCTCCGCCGAACGAGTGGCGTACGGGGCCGTCCGCGCGGAGGGGCGAAACCTTTGCGGGCGGGCCGCGTTGGAATCCGGTGACCACCATCAGCCGCTTCACCGGTGCCCGCTTCCTCCCACCGGTTCCGGCGCTGCGCCGTGCCGCGGCCCGGCTTCCCGAGCGGGCGCGGCTGCCGGTCGCGGTGGCCCTGGTCTGCGAGGCCGTCCTGCTGCTGTGGTGGCTGGCCTTCCACCCGGGCCTGATGAGCTTCGACTCCGTCACCTACGTCTGGCAGGTGACCACCGGGCACTGGCGCAGCGACCACGCGGTGGCCTACGACGTCCTGGTGTGGCTGTCGCTCCAGATCACCGGCGGCCTCGCCGCACTGACGTTCGTCCAGACGGTGGCACTGGCGGCGTCGCTGGGCTACGTGTGCCACGGGCTGCGGGCGCTCGGGGTGCGCGGCCGGTGGGCCGCCGCCGCGCCGCTCGCCGTCGTCCTGGTGCCGTCCACCGGCACCTTCGGCATCTTCGTGTGGAAGGACAGCGCCTACGCCGTCGCCGCCGTGCTGGCCTTCGGCGCCTGCGCCCACCTGGCCGCACGGCAGCGGGACATCCTGCACTGGTGGCTGCTCGCGGCAGCGATGACCGGCCTGTCGGTCTTCCGCAACAACACCTACCCGGCCGTGGTGACCGCGGGCCTGATGCTGCTGATCGCGATGCCGCGCCGCTGGCGGGCGATCGCCGCCGCCACCCTGGTCCCGACCGCGCTGGCGCTCGGCCTCAACTTCGGCGTCTACCCGGCGATCGGCATCCAGGAGCCGCGCACCAGCTCCTACTACGCCTTCAACTACGCCGACATCGCGGTCGCCTACCACCGCGCCCCGCGCGACTTCCGCCGCTCCGACCTGGCGGTGATGTCGCAGGTCGCGCCGCTCACGCACTGGTCGTCCGGCGGCGCCAACTGCGCCTGGGTCGACCCGCTGATGGGGCGGCCCTTCGACCGCCCCGCCGCGGAACGGCTCAACGGCAGGCTGCTCGACGTCTGGGGGCACGTCCTGTCCAAGCGGCCCGACCTGATGCTGTCGGCACACCTGTGCAGGGGCAGGATCGCCTGGGCGCTGCCCCGCAACGACAGCGACATCTTCGTGCAGCCGCCGGTCATCACGGCCGACCGCTTCGGCTACTCCCGGCCCGGCGGGCTGATGGAGCACAGCCGCTTCCTGCCCGCCCTGCGCACCGACCCGCCGTCCGCCTCGCTGCACCGGGCGGGGGTGTGGGCGTACACCGCCGCGCGCGCCCCCGAGCTGACCTGGTTCCTGTGGACCGGCTCGCTGTGGTGCTGGGCCACCTATCTGATCGTGCTGCGCCTGGTGCGGCGCCGCCCGCTGCGGGCCGCGCTCGCTCTGGCGGCGACCACGGCGGGGCTCCAGGTCGCGGTGCTGGTCGCCACACCCGCCGGACTCTTCCGCTACATGGCCGCGCCGGTGCTGCTCGGCTTCCTCGCGCTGCCGCTGCTGACCGCGGCCCACCCCGCCGACCGGCCGCCGGGCAAGGGGCGGGCTCGCGGGTCCGCACGCCGGGCCGCACCCGACGAACCGTCGCCGCCGCGCTCCGGGGCCACCGCATGACCGGCACCGCGCAGGTCGCGGTCGGCGGCCGGGCCCGCGCCAGGACCTGGCGGCCGTCACCCTACGCGGTCGTGGGCACCGGCTTCTGGCTGCTGCTCGCCGTCGTCGCCTGGCACACCCCCATCGCCTCCGACTTCGGCCAGCACGCCTCCGCCGTGCAGCGGGTCGCGGACAACCCGCTGCACCCGGCCAACCCGCTGCTCAAGGAGCCCGGCAACGGCAGCCCCTACTACTCCCCCTACATCGTCACGCTCGGCCTGACCGCCCGGCTGACCGGCGCCGCCGGCTGGCAGATGGTGCGCTGGTGCGGGCCGCTGAACCTGGCGCTGCTCGTCGTCGGCGTCGGCGCCTACGCCAGGACGCTGAGCCACAGGCGGACGGCGCCGGTGTACGCGCTGCTGGCCTTCACCCTGCTGTGGGGGCCCGAGGCCAAGGAGTGGAGCGGCTTTTGCGGGGTGTGGTCGCTCACCCGGGGGGCGTCCTACCCGAGCACCTTCGCGGTCGGGCTGGCCTTCCTGCTGTGGGCGTGGACCGACCGGCTGGCCCGGCGCGGCGGCACCGCGTGGGAGTACGCCGGGCTCGGCGCCGCGGCCGGGGTGCTGCTGCTCGTCCACCCGATCACCGCGCTGGCCGCGACCGTCGGCATCGCGGCGACCGTGGCCGGGCGGCAACGGGGCTGGTCCCGCGAGGTGGCCGGGATGTGGGCGGTGTGCGGCACCGCGGCGGTGGTGGTCGCGGCGGCCTGGCCGTACTTCGACGTCTTCGCGCTCGCCGGCGACACCACCGTCGACGAGGTGCACCGCCGGCTCTACATCCACCCCTGGCAGTGGTACGGCCTCGCCCCAATCGGGCTGCCCGCGCTGGCCTGGCGGGCCAGGCGGCGGCTGCGGGACCCGCTGGTGCTGATGTTCGCGGCGGACGGCGCCATCGCCGCGTACGGCTGGTTCAGCGGCCACTACACCTACGGCCGGGTCTTCGCGCTGCTGCTGGTGCCGCTGCAGTTCGCGCTCGCGGTGGAAGTGGCCGGCGCGCCGCCCTGGACCCGGCTGCGCGCGGTGCTCGCGCCGACGGCCGCGGTCGTGCTGTGCTTCGCGCTCGCGGCGCAGGTCGGCTCCGTGGTCCCGCAGCGCTGGCTGCCGGTGGCCACCCCGCACCCGCAGCGCTGGCCGGACTACGCCTGGGTGGCCGACCGGGTGCCGGTGGGCCAGGTCGTCCTGACCGACGCGTCCATCCCGATGCACGTGCTGCCCGCCTACGGCCTCTACCTGGTCGCGCCGACCTGGCCCGATCCGTCGACCCCCGCCGCGGACCGCGACCGCCGCTGGTCCGACATGACGGCCTACTTCGCCCCCGCCACCCCTGCGGCCCGGCGCACGGCCATCGCCCGCCGCTACGGCGCGGCCTGGCTCCTGCTGCCCCCCGGCCGCCCCGCCCCGACCCCGGCCACGGTGGTGGCCACCTCCCCCCGCACCGGCGAGCGCCTCCTGCGCCTCTCCCGCTGACCGACGCACCGCGCTTGTCAGCGGTGCGGCCCGGCTGCCGCGACCCTTCCGCGCGGGCTGGGGCGGCCCGCACCGGCCCCGGCGGCCGGGCGGGACGCGCCGAGGAGGCCGGGGTGGACACGCCGGGGCGGCCGGGCGGGACGCGCAGGGGCGGCCAGGCGGGACGCGCCAAGGTGGCCGGGGGACGCGCCGAGGCGGCCGGCACTCCGGGAGTGCCGCGCGACCGCCCCGGCGTCCCGCGGGCTCAGCGGGGTTTGCGGAGCAGCGTCCTGAAGGTCCGCATCGCCACCGACAGGCTGGCCAGGTCGAACTCCTCCGCCCCCTGGATCTCCTCCAGGGTCGTCCGCGCCCGTCCGATCAGCCCGGAATTCTGCTCCTCCCAGGCGTGGTAGCGCTGCTCCGGTGTGGCCAGGTCCTCGCCGGCCGCCAGCACGTCGGCGGTCAGCGCCGCGTGCGCGGCGAAGAGGTCCTCACGGATCGCGGCCCTGGCCATCGACTGCCAGCGGTCGGCGCGCGGCAGCAGGATGATCCGGTCGAGCAGCTGGGTGATCTGCAACCGGTCGGCGAGGTCGAAGTAGATCTCGGCGACGTCCAGCGGCTGCTTCCCGCTGCGGTGCGCGACCTCCACGATGTCCAGCGCGGGGAAGGCGGAGGAGAACCCGGCGACCCTGACAGCCAGGTCGTCCGGCACCCCGCCCGCGGTCAGCTCCTCGTGCAGCGACCCGTACCACTCCAGGTCCGCGCCTCGCAGCAGCTTCGGCAGCTGCGACCAGACCGCGGCCACGCCCTCCGTGAAGTCGTCGATGGTCTCGGCGATCTGCAGCGGCTGCGGCCGGTTGTTGAGCAGCCAGCGGGTGGCGCGCTCGACCAGCCGCCGCGAGTGCAGCCGGATCCGGGTCTGCACGGCGGCGTCGACCGTGTTGTCCAGCGACTCGACCTCGTCCCAGATCCCGCCGAGCCCGAAGATCGTGCGGGCCGCGGTGTGCGCCCTGACGATCTCCTCCGTGGTCGCGCCGATCTCCTCCCGGAAGCGGTGCAGGAAGGTGCTGCCGCCGGTGTTGATCGTGTCGTTGACCAGCACGGTGGTGACGATCTCGCGGGACAGCGCGTGGGCGATGATCTGCGGCGCGAACCGCTCCCGCAGCGGCACGGGGAAGTACGCGTGCAGCAGCCTGATCAGATACGGGTCGTCGGGCAGCCCGGTGTGGATCAGCTCCTCGGCCGTGGTGATCTTGGCGTAGGCGAGGATCACCGCCATCTCCGGCTGGCTGAGCCCCTGCCCGGCGTTGAGCCGCTCGCGGATCTGCCGGTCGGTGGGCAGGAACTCCAGCGCCCGGTCCAGATGCCCGTCGCGCACCAGCTTGCGGATGAAGCGCTGGTGGGCGAGCAGCAGGCTGTCGGACTGCGCCATGCTGTTGGCGAGCGCCACGTTCTGCGCGTAGTTGTTGCGCAGCACCAGGTCGCCGACCTCGTGGGTCATCTCGGCCAGCAGGCTGTTGCGCTGCTTGACCGTCAGGTCGCCTTCGCCCACCACGCTGTTGAGCAGGATCTTGATGTTGACCTCGTGGTCGGAGGCGTCGACCCCGGCGCTGTTGTCGATCGCGTCGGTGTTGATCGCCCCGCCGGTGCCCTCAGGGCCGCCGGAGCGGGCGAACTCGATCCGGCCCAGCTGGGTGAAGCCCAGGTTGCCGCCCTCGCCCACCACCTTGACCCGCAGCTGCGAGCCGTCGATCCGGATCGCGTCGTTGGCCTTGTCGCCGACGTCCGCGTCGGACTCGCTCGACGCCTTGACGTAGGTGCCGATGCCGCCGTTCCAGAGCAAGTCGACCGGGGCCTGGAGGATGGCCTTCATCAGCTCGGCCGGGGTGATCTTGGGGGCACCGGGCGCGATGCCGAGGGCCGCGCGCACCTGCGCGCTGACCGGGATCGACTTCGCCGTCCTGGGGTAGATCCCGCCGCCCGACGAGATCAGCGAGCTGTCGTAATCGGCCCAGCTGCTGCGCGCCATCTCGAACAGCCGCCGCCGCTCGGCGTACGAGGTCGCCGCGTCGGGCTTGGGGTCGAGGAAGATGTGCCGGTGGTCGAAGGCGGCCACCAGCCGGATGTGCTCGGACAGCAGCATCCCGTTGCCGAACACGTCACCCGACATGTCGCCGATGCCGACGACGGTGAAGTCCTCTTCCTGGGTGTTGTGGCCCGTCTCCCTGAAGTGCCGCTTCACCGACTCCCACGCGCCGGACGAGGTGATGGCCATCTTCTTGTGGTCGTAGCCGACGGAGCCGCCGGAGGCGAAGGCGTCACCCAGCCAGAAGCCGTAGGAGACGGCCACCTCGTTGGCGATGTCGGAGAAGGACGCGGTGCCCTTGTCCGCCGCGACCACCAGGTAGGTGTCGTCCTCGTCGTGCCTGACCACGTCACGCGGCGGGACGACCTCGCCGGCCACCAGGTTGTCGGTGATGTCGAGCAGGCCTGAGATGAAGGTCTTGTAGCAGGCGATGCCCTCCGCGAGCCACGCGTCCCGGTCGGCCGCGGGGTCGGGCAGCCGCTTGCCGACGAAGCCGCCCTTGGCGCCCACCGGCACGATCACCGTGTTCTTCACCATCTGGGCCTTGACCAGGCCCAGCACCTCGGTGCGGAAGTCCTCCCGGCGGTCGGACCAGCGCAGCCCGCCGCGGGCGACCTTGCCGAAGCGCAGGTGCACGCCCTCCACCCGCGGCGAATACACCCAGATCTCGAACTTGGGCCGGGGCGCGGGCAGCTCCTGGATGGCCTGCGGGTCGAACTTCATCGACAGGTAGCGGTGCGGCTGCCCGTCCTGGGCGCGCTGGAAGTAGTTGGTGCGCAGGGTGGCCTTGATCAGGCTGAGGAAGGACCGCAGGATACGGTCCTCGTCCAGGCTGGCGACCTGGTCGAGCGCGCCGTCCAGCTCCTCCAGGATGCCGTCGGTCAGCTCGCTGCCGGCCCGCTGGTGGTCGGGCGAGAGCCGGGCCTGGAAGAGGTTGACCAGCAGCCGGGTGGTGTGGACGTTCGTCCTGAGGGTGTCCTCCATGTAGTCCTGGCTGAAGGTGGATCCGGCCTGGCGCAGGTATTTGGCGTAGGCGCGCAGCACCATCGCCTGCCGCCAGTCGAGGCCGGCCCGCAGCACCAGGGAGTTGAACCCGTCGTTCTCCGCCCGGTCGGTCCAGGTGGCGGCGAATGCCTCCTGGAAGCGTTCCCTCGCGTCGTCGCCGAGATCGCCGAGCGCGGGGTCGAGCCGCAGCCCGAAGTCGTAGACCCAGACCCTGGACCGGTCGGAGCGGCGCAGCTCGTAGGGCCGCTCGTCGACCACCTCGACGCCGAGCCGCTGGAGCACCGGCAGCACCGCGGACAGCGAGACCGGCGCCCCCGTGCGGTAGATCTTGAACCGCCGCTCCTCGGGTGCGGCCCCCACCGGCTCGTACAGGCTGAGGGTGAAGTCGTCGGCCCCCAGGTTCTCGAAGTGCTGGAGGTCGGCCACCGCCACCCGGGGCGGGAAGTCGGCGCGGTAGCCGTCCGGGAAGGCCTGGCCGTAGCGGCGGACCAGCTCGGCGGCACGCTCCTCGCCGCATTCCGCGGTCAGCGCCTCGGCGAAGCCGTCGGCCCAGGAGCGGGTGGCGTCGGAGAGCCGGCTTTCGATGCGCTCGACGTCGGCGTCATCGAGGTCGCGCAGCGAGCCGCCGGGGTCGATGCGGATCACGAAGTGCAGCCTGGACAGCACGGACTCGGTGTTCCAGGCGGTGAAGTCGACGCTGTGGCCGCCGAGTTCCTCTTGGAGGATGTTGGTCAGCCGCAGCCGCACCGCGGTGGTGTAGCGGTCCCGCGGCAGATACACCAGGGCGGAGAAGTAGCGGCCGTACTCGTCGTGCCGCAGGAACAGCCGGAGCTTGCGGCGCTCCTGGAGATACAGCACGGAGGTGGCGATGGAGCGCAGCTCGTCGACCGGGGTCTGGAACAGCTCGTCGCGCGGGTAGGTCTCCAGGATCTGCAGCAGGTCGCGGCCGTCGTGGCTGTCGGCGGAGAATCCCGCGCCCTCCAGCACCTCCTCGACCTTGCGGCGGACCACCGGCACCCGGCGCACCGACTCGGTGTAGGCGGCCGACGAGAACAGCCCGAGGAAGCGCCGCTCGCCGACGACATTGCCGTCGGCGTCGAACTTCTTCACCCCGACGTAGTCGAGATACGACGGCCGGTGGACGGTGGAGCGGCTGTTGGCCTTGGTCAGGATCAGCAGCTTGTGCTCCCGGGCCTTGGCCCGGGCGTCGGCCGGCAACCGGCTGAACGACGGGGAGTTGGGATGCCCCGGATGCGTGCTGTCGGTGTGCGGGTGCCGCGGGTCGGAGCGCAGGATGCCGAGACCGGTGCCGGGCACGGCGACCAGGACGTCCTCGGGGCCGCTGCCGTCGGTGGACTCGGTGGTCAGCTCGTACTCGCGGTAGCCGAGGTAGGTGAAGTGGTCGCCGTCGAGCCAGCGCAGCAGTTCCAGGGCCTCGCTGGTCTCCTGGGCGGGCAGCGGCGGCGGGTCGGCGGCCAGCTCGTCGGCGATGGACTGCGCGGCCTGCCGCATCTTCGCCCAGTCCTCGACGGACTCCCGCACGTCGGACAGCACCCGGCGCAGGTCGGCGGTGATCTCCTTGAGGTCGGCCCGGTCGGTCTCCCGGTCGATCTCCACGTGGATCCAGGACTCCACCAGCATGTCGTGCGGCGGGGTGCCGTCGCCGTCGCCCTGCTCGGGGGCGCCGGCCAAGACCTCGAGCAGCTTGCCCGTGACATCGCGCCGGACGGTGAACTGCGGGTGGACGACCACGTGGATGGCCCTGTTGGCCTGGGTCAGCGCGTTGGTCACCGAGTCCACGAGGAAGGGCATGTCGTCGGTGACGACCTCGACGACGGTGTGGCTGCACTGCCAGCCGTTCTCCTCGACCGTCGGGGTGTGCACCCGCACGTTCGCGGTGCCCTGCGGGCGTACCTCGGCGAGCCGGTAGTGGGACAGCGCGGCGCCGAAGATGTCGTCCGGATCGCGGTCGACGAGGTCTTCCGGTGCGCTGTGCAGGTAATACCGCTGGAGAAACGCGGTCATCGCCTCTGCGTCGAGGCCCTGACCAGGCAGTCGCCCCTTCTGGCTGTTCTCACCGACCCGCGCTGCCTGTTCCAGCCGCTCGGTCTTGGTTTCGTCCAGCTTGGTCTGCATGTCCTCTGACTCCTGTCGCGCGCCATTGCGTGACGTCGGTGGGTGGCACGACGTACCGCGACGCGGGGTTTCCGCTACGGGACGACGCTATGCCGGAAATGGGGTTCGCCGTGCCCGTCGGCACGAACCTGCCCCGGGAGAACGGATCAACGTTGATCACGACGTCCAGGCTATCGCTCTGTCCGGGGTGGCTGTCAGGAGACGTCTTCGTACAAATGCACCAGACGCCTTTGGCCCGAATGGACAGGAACCGGCCGGGAACGCCCGCGTGACGCGGCGCGATCCGTCAGGCGGCTATGCGCTCCGCCTGCTCGACGGCCTCGGCCAGACTGTCCACCACCGGCACCCCGGCGGACTCCAGAGCGGCCCTGCTGTGCGAGCCCCCGGTGTACAGCACGGCGTGGGCGCCGACGTGCGCGGCGGCGGCCGCGTCGTCCAGCGCGTCGCCGATCACCACGACCCGCTGCCGGTCGAGGGGGCCCAGCGATTCCAGGTGCCTGACCATCTGGGCGGCCTTGCCTTCCGTGGACGTGCCGGTGCGGCCGTCGACTCGCAGGAAGTGCTCGGTGATGCCGTGCGCGTCCACGATCGGCACCAGTTGTGCGTGCGGGGCGAGCGAGCACAGCGAGTGCGTGAGTCCCGCGGCTCTGCGTGCGGCCAGCAACTCGGCGGCCCCCTCGGCCAGCCGGCAGGATTCGGCCAGCGTCCAGTAGTGCCGGTGGAAGGTCGCGTCCATGACCTCCCACTCGGCGTCCGACGGCAGCCGGCCGATCAGCCGCTCGTAGAACCGGGGCACGGGCACGCAGTACAGCTCGCGGTAGCGGTCGAGGGTGATCGGGGGCAGGCCGAGTTCGGCGAAGGAGGCGTTGGTGGCCTCGATCACTGCGTCGATGTCGTGGAAAAGGGTGCCGTTCCAGTCCCACACGAGATGCGTGCTCATGGAAAGAACCGTACTCGGAGGGGATGTCACCACGTCCTGCGGCCTGTGGATAACTCGCCACTTACTCCGACAATACGGTGATCGGCCGGTCGGCCGTTCAGCCGATCAGATTGGGGATCTCCTGGGTGGCGTACCAGAGCAGTTCGTGGTCCTCCGCGCCGTCCACCGTGAACTGCGCGTCGTCGTCGCCGGTGTCCGCCGCGCCCAGGGCATCGGCCGCTGCGGCCACGTCACGCTCGGCGTCGTCCGCGTCGAGGTGGACCGCCGCGGCCTCCGAGAGCGGCACCGGCCGGGAGAGCCGGACCTCGCCGAGCGCGCCCGGGTCGAGCCCGCGGTCCGGGTCGAAGCGCACCGCCGCGTCGGGCACGTCCACCGCGACGACCGTACGGCGGCGCGGCACATCCGGGTGAACGGCGAGCAGCCGCAGCGACGCCTGGGCGGCCCGGGTCAGCGCGGCGTACTCGAGTTCCTCTATGTCGTCGGAGACATACCACTCGCGCAGGCTGGGGGTCACCGCGAAGGCGTCCAGCGGCACCGGACCCACCTCACCGGCCTTGTACGCCTCGGCCAGCCCCGTCAGGGTCGTCGGAATATAGACGCGCATGGCGTGAAGCATACGTGCGCAACCACGCTGATAGGTGAATTCCGCGGCCCGTTCGAACAGCGCCCTCCGCGGTTGCCCGGCTCCCGTGGCCGCCCCTAGAACCGGACTACCAGCCGGTAACGATCTTGGGGAGCCACTCGTGCAGCCACCGCAGCCACCCGCCGTACCCGCGTCGGGCGCCGCCCCTGACCCGCGCCGCAGGCGCGCGCCGGGGCGGGTGCCGCCTGCCGCGCCCGCACCCCCGCGCAGGCCCGGTGGCGCGGGCTCCGCGCCGCCCGGCCGCCGGGACATCAGGCGCCCCCAAGCCGGGCGGCCGCAGCCGGTCAGGCCGCCGGGCGGAGCCGTGCCGCCGCTGTCCGCGCACGACTGGTTCGCCGGCCGGCTGCTCGACGTGCTGACCGGGCGGCAGCCGCTGACGATGCTGGCCGGCAAGGTGAGGGACGAGGCGTACCAGCAGCTGTGGGAGCTGCACGGGCAGCGGGCCGACTGGCGCCCGCGCGGCAACCGCGGGCGTACCCCTTTCGTGTACCGCTGCCACGCTTACCGGACCTATCTCGGGGCGCTCGAAGTGTCCGCGGTGGTCTGCCTCGACCACGACGTCTTCCGCGCGCTGGCCTTCCGCCTGGAGTCCGGCGGCGCCCGTGCGACCTCCGGCTACGGTCCCGAGCGCTGGCACTGCACCGCGGTGGCCGCGCGGTGACCGGCCATCCCCGCGCGGCGCCGGGGCAGCACGCGGCCGGGGGGCGGGCCCCGTCCGGGGCGGCCCCCCGCCGGGGTGCAGACCCCGCCCCCGGCGGGGCCCGGGGGGCATTTTTTCGGGGGGGGGCCCCCGTGGGGGGCCTGGGGCGGGGCGCGCGGGCGGGCCCGCCCCCCCCGCGGGGGGGGGCCGCCCCCCGCGGGCGGGGGGCCCCGCCCCCCCCCCCCCCCCCCCCCCGGCCGGTGTCCTCAGCCGCCCCGCTGCGGGCAGCGGGGCTACTTCTTGCGGCGGCGGCCGCCCTTGGCGGCCTTGCGGCGCTCGGCACGCGTCTGGCCGACCTCGTCGTCCTCGACGGCGGCGTCCGCGGGCTCGCCCGCGAAGTCGCCCTCGACCACGCCGCCCTCGCCGTCGACCGACGGCGCGGAGAAGTGCAGCCGGTCGGCCCGCTTGGGGGCCTCCAGGCCCTTGGCGCGGATCTCGGGGCGGTCCTTGACCAGCGACGGCGCAGCGTTCTGGACCTCGGCATCGGCCATCACCGGCACCTCCTCGACCTGCTGCTCGACCTGGACCTCCAGGTTGAACAGGTAGCCGACGGACTCCTCCTTAATACCGTCCATCATGGCGGTGAACATGTCGAAGCCCTCGCGCTGGTATTCCACCAGCGGGTCGCGCTGCGCCATCGCACGCAGCCCGATGCCCTCCTGGAGGTAGTCCATCTCGTAGAGGTGCTCACGCCACTTTCGGTCCAGCACCGACAGCACCACGCGCCGCTCCAGCTCGCGCATGATGTCCTCGGTGAGCTGCTTCTCGCGCTCCGCGTACTGCTCGTGGATGTCGTCCTTGACGGTCTCCGCGATGAACTCGGCGGTGATGCCGGCGCGGTCGCCGGCCTCCTCCTCCAGCTCCTCGATCGTCGCCTTGGCCGGGTAGAGCTGCTTGAAGGCGCCCCACAGCCGGTCGAGGTCCCAGTCCTCCGCGAAGCCCTCGCGGGTCTCCGCGTCGATGTACGCGTCGATCGTGTCGTCCATGAAGTGCTGCACCTGCTCGTGCAGGTCCTCGCCTTCCAGGACGCGGCGGCGCTCGCCGTAGATGACCTCGCGCTGCCGGTTCAGCACCTCGTCGTACTTCAGGACGTTCTTGCGGATCTCGAAGTTCTGCTGCTCGACCTGCGACTGGGCCGAGGCGATGGCGCGGGTGACCATCTTGTTCTCGATCGGCACGTCGTCCGGCACGTTGGCCATGGACATCACGCGCTCGACCATCTGCGCCTTGAACAGCCGCATCAGGTCGTCGCCGAGGGACAGGTAGAAGCGGGACTCGCCCGGGTCGCCCTGGCGGCCGGAACGACCGCGCAGCTGGTTGTCGATCCGGCGCGACTCGTGGCGCTCGGTGCCCAGCACGTACAGGCCGCCGAGGTCGACGACCTCCTCGTGCTCGGCCTTGACCGCCTCCTCGGCGCGCTCCAGGGCGGCGGGAAGGGCCGCAGCCCACTCCTCGACGTGCTCCAGCGGGTCGAGGCCGCGCTGCCGCAGCTCCGCCTCCGCGAGGTCGTCGGGATTGCCGCCGAGCTTGATGTCCGTACCGCGGCCTGCCATGTTCGTCGCCACGGTGACCGCGCCCTTGCGTCCGGCCTGGGCGACGATCGACGCCTCACGGTCGTGCTGCTTGGCGTTCAGCACCTCGTGCGGCACCCCGCGCTTGGACAGCTGCGCCGACAGGTACTCGGACTTCTCCACCGACACGGTGCCGACCAGCACCGGCTGGCCCTTCTCGTGCTTCTCGACGATGTCCTCGACCACGGCGGCGAACTTCGCCTCTTCCGTGCGGTAGATCAGGTCGGGCTTGTCCATCCGGGCCAGCGGCCGGTTGGTCGGGATCGGGACGACGCCGAGCTTGTAGATCTGGTGGAATTCGGCGGCCTCGGTCATGGCCGTACCGGTCATGCCGGAGAGCTTGTCGTACAGGCGGAAGAAGTTCTGCAGGGTGATCGTGGCGAGCGTCTGGTTCTCGTCCTTGATGTCCACCCCTTCCTTCGCCTCGATCGCCTGGTGCATGCCCTCGTTGTAGCGGCGGCCGGCGAGGATACGGCCGGTGTGCTCGTCGACGATCATGACTTCGCCGTCCATGACGACGTAGTCCTTGTCGTTCTTGTAGAGCTCCTTGGCCTTGATGGCGTTGTTCAGGTAACCGACGAGCGGGGTGTTGACCGACTCGTACAGGTTGTCGATGCCCAGCCAGTCCTCGACCTTGGCGACACCGGACTCGTGGATGGCGACGGTGCGCTTCTTCTCGTCCACGTCGTAGTCGCCGGTCTCCTCCTTGCCGAGGCTGCCGGCCTCGCCGCGGTTGAGCCGGCGCACCAGGCGGGCGAAGTCGCTGTACCACTTGGTGGCCTGGTCGGCGGGGCCGGAGATGATCAGCGGGGTACGGGCCTCGTCCACCAGGATCGAGTCGACCTCGTCGACGATCGCGAAGTTGTGGCCACGCTGTACGAGTTCATCCCTGGACCACGCCATGTTGTCCCGGAGGTAGTCGAAACCGAACTCGTTGTTCGTGCCGTACGTGATGTCGCACGCGTACATCGCCCGGCGCTCCGCCGGCGACATGTTCGCCAGGATGCAGCCGACCTCCAGGCCGAGGAATTTGTGCACCCGGCCCATCCACTCCGAGTCGCGCTCGGCGAGGTAGTCGTTGACGGTGATCAGGTGCACGCCCTTGCCGGACAGCGCGTTGAGATACGCCGGCAGCGTGCCGACCAGGGTCTTGCCCTCACCGGTGCGCATCTCGGCGACATAGCCGAGGTGGAGGGCGGCGCCGCCCATCAACTGGACGTCGTAGTGCCGCTGGCCGAGGACGCGCCTGGCCGCCTCGCGGACCGTCGCGAACGCCTCGGGCAGCAGGTCGTCGAGGGTTTCGCCGTTCTCGTACCGCTCTTTGTACTCGTCGGTGAGCGCCCGCAGCTCGGCATCGGAAAGGCTCTCGAAGTCCTCTTCGATGGAATTGACCTGGTCCGCGATGCGGTGCAGCTTGCGCAGGATCTTGCCTTCGCCTGCACGCATGATCTTGTTGATGACGGACACGTAGGCTGGCTCCTTGCCGGTCGGGCCTGGCGCGGTTGCCGCGCGGGGCACAGCGGGGTTTTCTGTCTGCCTCGGCCCTGCTGCAACGGCCATCGTAAGCGAGGAGACCAGCGCGCCGGGAGGCCCGGCGGCGGCAAAACGGTTTTCCCCGCCGACAGTCGCCCGGCGATACTCGGCCGGAGGGTCCCCAGACCCGCGCTGTCACACCATTGTCTTCCCCGCGGAAGGTGCGCCGAGTATGCAGCCCATCACTCTGACCACCGGGCGCCTGCTGCTGCGCGCGCTGGAGTCCTCCGACGTCGACGCCGTGCAGGCCGCCTGCCAGGACCCCGACATCCCGCGCTGGACGACCGTCCCGTCGCCCTACACGCGGGCGCACGCGGCGGATTTCGTCGAACGGATCAGCGTCGAGGGCTGGCGCGACGACACCCTCTACAACTTCGGCGTTTTCACCCGGGAGAACGGCGTCCTGGTCGGCTCGATGGGGCTGGTCAGGCTGGCGCAGCTGCCCGCACCCGGCCGGCAGGCGGAGCTGGGCTACTGGACGGCGAAGGAGCAGCGCGGCAAGGGGTACACCGCCGAGGCGGGGCGGGCCGTGTGCGACTGGGCCTTCGCCGCGCTGGGCGTGGAGCGCCTGGAGTGGTTCGCGGAGGCGGGCAACGAGGGCTCCCGGGCGGTGGCGCTCCGCATCGGCTTCGTGATGGAGGGCACCGTGCGGGCGAAGATCGTCCAGCACGGGACCCGCCGCGACGCCTGGAGCGCGTCCCTGCTGCCCTCGGACCTGGGCCGGGAGTCGGCAACCGCGTACCTGCCGCACGCCACCGCCGAGCCGGCCGCCTGACCCCCAGGAGCCCGCGGTTCCCGCAGGTCAGCGCCGATTGTCAGTGGGGCGTCCTACGCTTGCGGCCATGACAGCGCTGCCGCCGCCCCAGCTCTCCCTGTCCGCAGACGAGGCCCGCAGGATCGCCCTGCGCGCCCAGGGATTCCTCGGCGCCGCGGACCGGCGCGCCGGCACCCGCGGAGTGCTGCGCGCGCTGGGAGCCGTGCAGCTCGACACGATCTCGGTGCTGGCCCGCTCGCACGAGCTGATCCCCTACGCCCGGCTGGGCGCGGTCGGCAGGCAGGCGGTGGAGGAGGCGTACTGGTCGGACAACCACGCCTTCGAGTACTGGTCGCACGCCGCCTGCATCCTGCCCATGGAGGAGTGGCCGCACTTCGCCTTCCGGCGGCGGGCCCGGCGGGCGCGCGGCCACCGCTGGCATGTGCTGGCGGACGCCGAGAGGTCGTGCGCCGCCGTCCTCGACCGGCTGCGGGCCGACGGGCCGCTGACATCCACCGAGCTGGGCGGGGCGAAGAACGGCGGCCCGTGGTGGGACTGGTCGGAGACGAAGATCGCCGTCGAGTGGCTGCTGGACACCGGCGAGGTGGTCTGCACCCGGCGCCGCGGCTGGAAGCGGGTCTACGACCTGGCGGAGCGCGCCGTCCCGGAGGCACTGCTGCACGACGACATCGACGACGCCGAGTGCATGCGGCGGCTGGTCGCCCAGGCCGGCGCAGCCATGGGGGTCGCCACCCGGGCCGACCTGGCCGACTACCACCGGCTCAAGGGCGAGGACGTCTCCGCGGTGATCGCCGACACCGGCCTGGTCCCGGTCGAGGTCGCGGGCTGGGGCAAGCCCGCCTGGGCCGACCCGGCGGCGCTGGCGAGCGAGCCGCGCGGCAGGCACCGTACGACCCTGCTCTCGCCCTTCGACTCGCTGATCTGGGACCGGCCGCGTACGGAGCGGATCTTCGGCTTCACCCACCGACTGGAGGCCTACACCCCCAAGCCGAAGCGGATCCACGGCTACTTCGCGATGCCGCTGCTGGCCGGCGGCCGGCTGGTGGGCCGGGTGGACCCGGCCCGCGAGGGCACCACCCTGGTCGCCCGGCAGGTGACGCTGGACGGCCCGAAGGCGGTGCAGCCCGCTGCCGACGCCCTCGCGGAGGCGGCCGGCTGGGTCGGCTGCGTGGAGGCCCGGGTGGAGCGGGTCCTGCCCGAGACCCTGCGTGAGCCGCTGGTCACCGCGGTGAAGCTCACCCACGACCGCCGCTAGGGCCTGTCGCCCGCGGACCCGCAGCGCCGGGCCCGCGGGCGCCGGAAGCCGCGGGCGCCGGGTCAGCGGATCTCGAGGATCTTCTCCCGCATCGCGTAGACCACGGCCTCCATCCTGGAGTGCAGCTGGAGCTTCTCCAGGATGTTGCGAACGTGGTTCTTCACCGTGTTCTCGCTGATGAAGAGTTCCTTGGCGATGTCCCGGTTGTTCAGCCCGGTGGCCACCAGCTTCAGCACCTCGAGCTCCCGGTCGGTGAGCTTGGGCGCGGGCACCAGGCGCCGCTCGTCGGTGCGCTGGATCATCGACTTGAACTCGGTCAGCAGCTTGGACGCCATCGACGGGCTGATCTGCGACTGCCCGTCCGCGACCGCGCGGATCGCGGTGGCCACCTCGTCGGTGGAGATCTCCTTGAGCAGGTAGCCGGTCGCCCCGGCCTTGATCGCCTCGTAGAGGTCGGCTTCCTCATCGCTTATGGTCAGCATGATGATCTTGGCGCTGGGGGCCACCTCCTTGATGGAGGTACAGGCCTCGATACCGCCGCGGCGCGGCATCCGCACATCCATCAGAACGATGTCCGGCAGCAGGTCGGCCGCCTTGTCCACCGCCTCGGCGCCGTCCCCCGCCTCGCCGACGACCTGGATGTCCTCCTCCTGCGCGAGCACGATCTCCAGGCCGCGGCGGAAGAGCGCGTGGTCATCGACCACCAGCACCCGGATCGGCTCGGCCGGTGCCGGCTCGTCCGGACGTTCGTAGGGGCCCGGTCCGCTCCCGCCGGCAGCCCGGTGCGCGAAGTCCGGCATCAGATCCTCCCCCTCAGACCAGAGTCCACCACTGCTGGTCCAGCATTTCACGTCCGGGCGTGCTGGTGCCCCCAGGACGAACCCGGGGGCACCACAGCGCCCGCACTACCGTCAGGCGGCCCGGCTCACCGGCCCAGCGCCCCTCCGGCGCCCGCCGGGGCCTCGGAACCCGCCTCGTCCGCGTTGAGATGGATCACGCCGTAGTCGTAGCCGTGCCGCCGGTAGACCACGCTCGGCTGCTTGGTGTCGACGTCGACGAACAGATAGAAGTCGTGCCCGACCAGCTCCATCTGGTAGAGCGCCTGGTCGAGCGCCATCGGTGCTGCCGCGTGCGTCTTCTCCCTGACCACCAGCGGGCCCTCGCCCCGCACCTCGAGCGGGCCGAACCGCTTGGTCGGCACGCCGTCGGTCGAGGGGTCGCCCACCGGCTCGCCCTCGGCGTTCATGTACGCCGCGTCCGGAACCGCGGAGGCGACGTCCGATGCCGGGGTCCGTCCGTTCCCCCGGCGGGTGTGGCGCTTGCTCGCGGCCTTGCGCAGCCGCGCCTCCAGCTTGGTCACCGCGACGTCCAGTGCGGCGTACGGGTCGGCGGCCGCCGCCTCGGCCCGGACCACCGGGCCCCGGGTGTTGAGCGTGATCTCCACCCGGTCGGAACGGTCCGCCTGCCGCGGGTTGAGCTCCTTGGACACCTCGACGTCGAGGCTGATCACCTTGCCGTCGAGCTTCTGGATCTTGTCCAGCTTCTCGGCCACGTGCTTCCGGAACCGCTCAGGCACCTCGGTCTTGCGGCCCTTGACGACGATGTCCACGCAGAACTCCGTTCCCGGATCGCACCGGCTGACCGGCGGCGATCCCTTTCGCTGAGGCCGGCCCGGGTGCCAGTCCCGTCCGGCGCTGCGTTGGCTGCCGCTTCGCCCCCCGGGCTGACCGGGTACCGCGAAGCTGCGGCTTTCACCTCCTCCTGCCCCACTGGGAAGATCAACACCCCATGGTGTTGGCATCCCTCTCCCCCGAACATAGTCCCGGAGTGCGGAACTCGGCATCCGCAGCGGCGCGGTACGTCCGTTCGGGTGAACACGGGCCCGCGTCACCTGCGGCGATGCGCAAAGGAGTGGACTTCGGGGACATCAGGCCCCGCCACCACCGCCGCTCCCGCCACCACGCCTCCCGCCACCGTGACCGCCTGCGCGGCCACGCTCAGTGACGTCCCGGTCGTCATCAGATCGTCCACCAATACGACCGGTGCCGCCGCGAGCAGCACCGCCGAGCCGCCTGCCGCTTCCACGGCGCCGGCCAGATTCGCCAGCCGCCCGGCCGCGTCGAGGCCCGACTGGTCGGCGACCGCACGCCGCTGCCGCAACACCGTCACCGCTCTGGCGGGTGTCCCCTGGCGGCGCAGCTCGGCCGCCGCGGCATGGGCCATCCGTGCGGTGGCGTCATGGCCCCTCCGCGCCACTGCCCGCCGCGCGGAGGGCACCGGCACCAGCAGCACCGTGCCGGCGACGCCAAGCGGCCGTACAGCCGCGGCAAGGGCCGTTCCCAGCGGCCGGGCCAGGCCCAGCGCGCCTCTTTCCTTGTGCGCGAGGAGTACGGCGCGCACCTCGTCGCCATAACGCCCCGCCGCGAAGACCGGTGGCAGCCCCGCGGGCTCCGGCACCGGGCGCACCCGCCTTACCGAGGACGCGCCGCCCAGCAGCCCCCTGCACCGCTCGCACAGCTCCGTACGCGGGCACCCGCAGCCCGCGCAGTCCGCCGGCAGCACCAGTCCGGCGATCTCCCGCCACCAGCCCCGCATGACTCCACTGTGGCCACTGCGCGGCTCTGGCCGCCAGTCACCCGTCCGGGGCTGTGGACAACCCCGGACGCCGGCTGCCTCGCAGGTCAGCCCGGGTAGACCGGGCCGATGCCCTTGGGGGTGACCCTCTTCCAGTTCGAGTCGTCCGGCAGCCAGTAGACGCTGCCGTTGTAGGACGCCAGCAGCGGCCTGCTCTGCACCTCGGACGCCGCCACCGCAACCGCCTCACCGATGCTCTCCAGCGCGGGCGCCGCGGAGCCGTCGGTGTTCACGTACTGGATCTGCTGCCCGCCGCCGACGTCGCTGCCCAGCACCACCAGCCGGCTCGCGCCCGCCCAGGACACCGAGCCGACCGTCTCGCCCGCCGGTGTGAGATCACGCAGGTCCGTCACGCTGAACTGCGGCTTTTCCAGCGTGCCGCCCCGGTCGATCCGGCCGAGCTGAAGCCTCTTGACCCCGTGCTCGTCGACGACGAGCACGATCCGCACCCCGTCGGAGGCGACCCGCAGCGATTCGACCCGCCCGTCCAGCTTCGGCACGTCGACCAGGTTCGGCGCCCCGGTGCCGTCCCGCAGGACGTACAGCTTGGAGATCGCCGAACTGCGGTCGGCGATCCACAGGTCGCCGAGGCCGTCCCAGCTCGGTGCGCTGAGGCCGTTCTTCGGGTCCTGCGCGGAACTCGTCAGCTCCGACGTGCTGAGGGGATCGCCGTCGGTCAGCGAACCGACCACCAGCCGTCGCCCGTCGGTCTTGACGCCCGCGGCCATCTGCTCGTCGCGCCGCACCGCGACCGACGCCAGATCGGCCTTGGCCGAGCCGAACGGCCCGTGGACCGGATTGGCGTTCGAGGTGCCGTCCATCAGCTCGTAGAGCTGGTGGTGCTCGGAACCGATGAAGTACTGCCCGGCCTGCCCCGCCACCGGCCCGACCAGGTTCGCGGGACCGAAGTCGGCGGCCTGCGAGGCGGACAGCGAGCAGATGGTCGCGCCGTTCGCGCGCTGCACCTCGGCGGACGCCAGTTTCGCGGACGCCTGCCCCTGCACGGTGGCGAAGAGCTGGGCGGCCAGCCGTACGCACTGGTCCGTCTTCAGCCGGTCGGCCGCCCCGTTCAGCCGCACCTTGAGGCGCTGCGAGTCGTCGAGCGTGACGCCCTGGCCGGGGCCCTTGCCGTAGATCTTCAGGCCGGTGGGCGCCGCGGACGCGACCGCGGGAGCCAGCCAGTCGGTGGGGCCGCCGAGCAGCGTCGAGACGGTGGCGGCCAGCGAGTCGGTCTGCTGCTGGCGCAGATAGACCGGATCGGCGACCAGCGTCTGGTGGCGGGTGCCGGACCGATCGGCGTCGGAGCCCAGTTCGGCGAAGTAGTACATGTTGACGGAGTGGTATATCCGCTGGAAGTCGGAGGCGGACAGGATCAGCCCGTTGGGGAGCGCGCTGATCCGCCACTCGTCGCCCTGTCTGACCAGGTTGAAGGTGGTGTGGAAAGCGCCGTGGTCGGGCAGGTAGGCGTGCTTGGCGTCCACCACCGCGGCCTTGGACCCCGACACGCCGACGATGCTGCTCTTCGCGCTGGGACCGCTGTCCGTGCTGTCGAGGGCCTGCGGGCCGGCGGACAGCACGGTGATGCTGGAGAGCGGATTCCAGCGGTCCTTGAACTTCGTGGCCAGGTACTTCTTGGCCGTCGCGAAGTCGGGTTCACCGCTGGTGGTGGCCTCCAGGAAGCCGCTGACGATCTCCTCGGCGCTCTCGTCGGGGTGCGGCGGGATGCCGAAGACGCGCACCTGCGCGTCGGCGTCGGCCTGCTGCCCGTTGTCGACCTTGCGGACCTCGCCGCTGCTCGGCATGGAGGCGCATCCGGCCAGCAGCAGCGCCGCACACGCCGGCAGCGCACCGCCCCTGAGCACCCGCAGCGCCCGTCCCCCCTTCGCACGCATCAGACGTCGTCCTCCCGAACCGCTTCCTTGCGCTCCACCACTCGTGCCCCGTTGCCCGGCAAAGCCGCCGGATCCGCGGTCGCCGGGCGGGCCGGGGCCACACTCGGCATCGGCGGTATGAGCGGCGGCCGCAGCCGGCCGCCGTCCCTGCCATGGCCTTCGCTACCGATAGCGCCGCCGGCGCCGCCCACCCGCGGTACGGGAACGGTCGGTGTCGCCGAGGCCTGCGCCGCCGACGCGATCAGGCCGCGGTTGCGACGCGAGTCCTCGGGCTCCAGCGCTATCGGCGAGCCGCGCAGGCTGTCGCCCGCTGTCCGCGGCAGCGTCATGCGGAACTGCGACCCGCCGCCCGGCTCGCCCCATGCCTGGAGCCAGCCGCCGTGCAGCCGCGCGTCCTCCACCGCGATGGACAGGCCGAGGCCGGTGCCGCCCGTGGTGCGTGCCCGGGCGGGGTCCGCCCGCCAGAACCTGTTGAACACCCGCGTCGCCTCGCCGGGCTTGAGCCCGACGCCGTAGTCCCGCACCGCGACCGCGACCGCCCCGTCGGCCGTCGCGAGGCGTACCACCACATCGCGGCCGTCGCCGTGCTCGATCGCGTTGACCACGAGATTGCGCAGCACACGCTCGACCCTGCGCGAGTCGGCCTCGGCGATCACCGGCTGCGCGTCGCCGCGGATCACCACCCGGCTCCCCTTGCGCTCGGCCAGCGGCTCCGCCGCGTCCACCACGTGCCGTACGACGTCCCGCAGGTCTATCGGCTCCGCGGACAGCTCCGCGGCGCCCGCGTCGAACCTGCTGATCTCCAGCAGGTCGGACAGCAGCGACTCGAAGCGGTCCAGCTGGTTCTGGAGCAGCTCCGCGGACCTGGCCGTCACCGGATCGAAGTCGTCGCGACCGTCGTGGATGACGTCCGCCGCCATCCGCACCGTCGTCAGCGGGGTCCGCAGCTCGTGCGAGACGTCGGAGACGAAGCGGCGCTGCATCCTCGACAGGTCTTCGAGCTGCTGGATCTTGACCTGCAGATTCTGCGCCATCTTGTTGAACGACTCACCGAGCCTGGCGATGTCGTCCTCACCCGAGACCTGCATGCGCTCCTGGAGGCGTCCCGCCGCGAGCCGCTCCGCGATACCGGCGGCCATCCGCACCGGCGTGACCACCTGCCGGGTCACCAGCCAGGCGATGGCGCCGAGCAGCACCACCACGAAGATGCCGGCCGTCGCCAGGGTGCCCTTGACCAGGCCGAGGGTCTTCTCCTCCTGGTCGAAGGGGAAGAGGTAATACAGCTGATAGGTATTGCCGTTGGGGTCCGTGAGGCGTTTGCCGACCGCGAGCGCGGGCCGCGGCGGGTTGCCGTCATCGGTCATGAGCATCGTGTACTGCTTCAGGGCGCCGGTGTGCGTCTCGACCGCGTCGCTCAGCGACTTGGGGACGCTGGAGGGCAGCACATGGCTCGAGCCGCGCGACCCGCGGGCGTCGGCACTGCCCTCGCCGAGCCCGCCGCCCGCGTCGGCACCGGGGCTGAGGGTGACGATCCCGTAGACGCCGTTGCCGCCGCTCGCGAACTGGCTGACCAGGTTGTTGAGCCAGCTGCCGGGGTCGACCGGGGTGGGTGACGCCCCCGATGCCGAGCCGTCCTGTGCCTGACTGCCCTGGGCCGCCAGGTTCTGCGCGATGGAGAAGCCGCCGGCGGCTTGATTCTCCGCGGCCTTCTCCTTGGCGTCGAGCAGGCCGTTCTTGACCTGCCCGATGACGACGAAGCCGAGCAGCAGCACCACGCCCACCGACATCAGCAGGGTGAAGGCCACCACCCGCAGCTGGAGATTGCGCCGCCACAGCCGGGCAGCCGGCTGCAGCGGACGCCGTGCCCAGCGCACGCACGAGCGGATCACCGGCTGCAGACCGCGCATCGGGTCCGCAAGCCGGCTCTCCAGCCGCTCACGCTCGTACGACGCACACATCTCAGCCCGGTCCTGCCTTGTAACCGACCCCACGGACGGTCACCACGATCTCCGGGCGCTCAGGATCCTGCTCGACCTTGGAGCGCAGCCGCTGCACATGCACGTTGACCAGGCGGGTGTCCGCCGCGTGCCGGTAACCCCACACTTGCTCCAGCAGCACCTCACGGGTGAAGACCTGCCAGGGCTTGCGGGCGAGCGCGACCAGCAGGTCGAACTCCAGCGGGGTGAGCGCGATCGGCTGGCCGTCACGCTTCACCGAGTGGCCGGCCACGTCGATCACCAGATCGCCTATGGTCAGCTGCTCAGGCGTGGGCTCCTCGGCCCGGCGCAGCCGAGCCCTCACCCGCGCCACGAGCTCCTTCGGCTTGAACGGCTTGATCACGTAGTCGTCCGCACCCGACTCCAGGCCGACGACCACGTCCACGGTGTCGCTCTTCGCCGTGAGCATCACGATCGGCACACCCGACTCCGCCCTGATCTGCCGGCAGACGTCGATACCGTCCCGCCCGGGGAGCATCAGATCGAGCAGCACGAGATCCGGCTTGGCCTCCCGGAAAGCGGCAAGCGCCTTGTCACCGTCGGCGCAGAACGACGGCTCGAAACCTTCTCCGCGCAGCACGATGCCGAGCATCTCTGACAGCGCGTTGTCGTCGTCGACGACCAGGACACGTCCCTTCATACCGACCATCATCCCATTTGCATATCGATACTGGTGACCTTTCGTGATCAAGGTCACGCTATGCGACTATTGTCCCTGGTTGTACGTGGATGCGCTGCCCCCCAGTTGCAGCCTGTGGATAACTTGTGGACCAGTCCGCTCACAACGCACCACGGAGCGTCACTGAGCGGCCTTCTGGGCACACACCGACGCGAGGCTCTCGGCAGTCACCGGCGACACCACACCGTTCTCCGTGACGATCGCGGTGATCAGTTCCGGCGGTGTGACATCGAATGCCGGATTATAAGCCTGCGTACCGAGCGGTGACGGCGCCAGATCCGTCACCTCGCTCCCGGGCCGCTGTTCCACCTCGATCGCCGCACCGTCGGGAGTGGCCAGATCGACCGTCGTCGTCGGCGCAACCACGACAAAAGGCACCCCGTGGTAGCGGGCGAGCACCGCCAGCGGATAACTCCCCACCTTGTTCGCCGTCGAACCGTCGGCGGCGATACGGTCCGCCCCGATCAGCACCGCGTCCACCTCACCCGCCGTGAACAGCGACCCCGCGGCATTGTCGGCCAGCAGCGTGTACGGCATCCCGGCCCGCGCCGCCTCCCACGCCGTCAACCGCGCGCCCTGGAGCAACGGCCGGGTCTCATCCACCCACAACCGCCGCAGCTGCCCTGCCCGGTGGGCGGCCATGACGACGCCCAGCGCGGTCCCCTCGCCACCGGACACCAGGGCACCGGTGTTGCAGTGCGTCAGGATCCGGTGGCCGCCGCCAGGCGCCAACTCCGCGAGCAGCCGCATCCCGTGCGCCGCCATCGCCGTGCTCGCCGCCGCGTCCTCCGCATGCAGGCGCCGGGCCTCGGCCAGCGCGGTCTCGGCCCCCCGGTGCGGCGGAGCGGTGCGGAAAGCCGTCAGCGCGCGCTGCACGCCGTAGCGGAGGTTCACCGCCGTCGGCCGTGCGTGCGCCAGCACTTCGGCCGCATCGTCCACGTCGTAGCCGCGAGCCGCCGCAAGCGCTATCCCATAGGCCCCCGCGAGCCCGAGCAGTGGCGCCCCGCGCACCGCGAGGGAACGTATCGCCTGTACGAGCGCCGGCACATCGGTGCAGACCAGCTCGACCTCTTCCTGCGGCAGCCGCGTCTGGTCGAGAAGCACCAGGACGGGACCGTCGGGCGGCTCCTCCCATCGCAGCGCAGGGACCGTGCCATGACCGGATTCCGCGAGGTGATCACCCATGCGTCCAGTCTGCCCTGCCAGGCCCGACCTGCGGCAGCCCGTGACACGATGGCGACGAGTACCGACAGGACATACGAAAGGGCAGCCTCCGATGACCAACACTCCGGGCTGGGCCTCGCCCGGATCCTCCGACTCCCCAGAGCCGGACGGCGGCGACAGCCCCGAAGACACCCCCTCCGCGGCACGGGAGGAGAGCGACAGCACGCAGGAAGCACCGGCCGCCCCCGCGGCACCGCCGGTCAGCGGCGTCTGGTCGCAGCAGCAGCCCCCGCCCGCCCGGTGGCACACCCCCTCAGGCACCGACCCGCACACGACGGCCCCTGCGGCCCCGCGACCCGACGCGCCCGCGCCTCCGCAATCCGCGATTCCGCCGGACCCCGCCGCGTCCGGCGGAACGGCACCGCACCAGGCGCCCGCGCCGCCGCCCGACGGCGCCGGGCGTCCTGGCGGGGGTTGGGGACAGCAGTGGGCTCCTCCGCCGCCCCCGCCGCCGGAGCAGGGCGGTCCCCGCTGGGGACCCGCCGTGGGTCAGTACGGCGTCACGCAGCCCGGATACGCCACCAAGCCGCCCGCGCCGCAGCCCGGCGTGATCCCGCTGCGTCCGCTGGACGCGGGGGAGATCCTGCGAGGTGCCACCGCCACCCTGCGGCTGCACTGGCGGGCCGCCATGCTGCTGGCCTTCGCCGTCGGACTGGTGACCGAGAGCGTCAACGCGCTGATCAGCGGACTCCTTATTGATGACACACGAATTGATGACCTCAACCGCAATTCCAACCCCAGCGTCCACGACATCCTGCACGCGATCAGTGGCGCCGCCGCGGGATCCACGCTGGTCGTCGTGACCAGCATGGTCGGAATGATCCTCACCGCGGGGCTGCTCACCGTCGTCATCAGCCGTGCGATCCTCGGCCGGCCGGCCGCGCTGTCGAACGTCCGTCAGGAAGTCCGCCCCCGGCTGGCACAGTTGGTCGGCCTCGCGGTGCTGCTGCCCCTCGGGCTGTGCGCGATCATGGCGGTGCCCGCCATCCCCGGCCTGCTCGTCGCGCTGGCCGGCGGCGAGTCGAGCGGTGCCTCGCTCGCGTCGCTCGGGATGCTGGTCGGAGTCGTCGTCGCGATCTGGCAGTGGAACCTGTGGAGCCTTGCCGCGCCGGCGCTCATGCTCGAGAAGCAGGGCGTCAAGGCAGCGGTGAAGCGCTCGATGAAGCTCGTCCAGGGTTCGTGGTGGCGGGTCCTCGGCGTGCAGGTGCTCATGCTGCTGCTCGCAGGAATCGCGTCGCTCGTCATCCAGCTGCCCTTCGCCTTCATCGCGGACGCGGTGAGCGGCGACAGCATGGACAGCGTCTTCTCCGCGAGCGGGGACAGCAGTTGGACCACGATCATCATCGTGGCCATCGGCGGTGTCGTCAGCTCGTCTCTGACGCTGCCGATCAGTGCGGGCGCCGTCTCCCTGCTCTACGTCGACCAGCGCATCCGCCGTGAAGCCCTCGACATCGATCTGGGCCGTGCGGCGAAGGTCCCCGGATACGAGGCTCCCGCAAAGGTCGCCGCCGAGCGCTGAAAGCGGACCGGGAAACCGGACAACGCAGAAAGGCCCCGGCCCCCGAGACGAAGCTCGGGGGCCGGGGCCTTCTTCAATAATTGTTCGGCGGTGTCCTACTCTCCCACAGGGTCCCCCCTGCAGTACCATCGGCGCTGAAAGGCTTAGCTTCCGGGTTCGGAATGTAACCGGGCGTTTCCCTAACGCTATGACCACCGAAACACCATGAAACACACACCACACCCCCAGCACACCCGAACAAACGGGTGGGGGTGTGTGGTGGCTGGTTGTTTCAGAACCACACAGTGGACGCGAGCAACTGAGGACAAGCCCTCGGCCTATTAGTACCGGTCAGCTCCACCCCTTACAGGGCTTCCACATCCGGCCTATCAACCCAGTCGTCTACTGGGAGCCT